>NZ_JACHEZ010000007.1 GCF_014201675.1 Oceanithermus desulfurans
CACCGGGTTGATAGGCCGGAGGTGTAAGCGCGGCGACGCGTTGAGCTGACCGGTCCTAATCGTCCGAGGTCTTGACCTTTTTCTGCACTCATCGACCAGGACGGTCACCACTTCCTACATCCCACTTCCCAACCACGTCACGCCACCGAACAGATCCACTCGGGAATCAAACGAACAACATCGGATTCCCCCCGTGCCCATAGCGGCGTGGTCCCACCCGTTCCCATACCGAACACGGAAGTGAAACACGCCAGCGCCGATGATACTTGGACCGCAGGGTCCTGGGAAAGTAGGGCGGTGCGGGGGGTTTTTCTTTTGCTTCAACCCAACCCCCCAAACTCAAACCAACCTCCAAAGCAAAACCCGGGACCCAATCCCAACCCGGCCCACGAACCACGAGCCCGTGGGCCGTAGCCTGTAGCTTGTGGCCTGTAGCCTGTGGCCTGTAGCCTGTGGTGTCTCGTCGTAGGGACGGACCCGCGGGCCCGCCCCGTGGTTTCGTGGTGCGTGGTTCGTGGTGATGGTGACGAGACGGGCCCGTACACGTACCTGGCAGCGAACGGCTCTGTGGCGCGCGCCCGCGGCCTGCGGCCTACGCAACAGCGCCGTGACCCGGACGAACAAGTAGGGGAAGGTTTGAAACCTTCCCCTACATCCCAGCGTTCCAGCATCGGTGGCGGCCGAACCCCGGCCTCCCCCGCGGCATGGACCCCGGGTCTCGCCCGCTTCGCGACCTCCCCACCTACCGACGAACAACCCCCCTCCGGCCTGCGGCCACCTCCCCCCAAGGGGAGGCAGAAACTCGCAGCCCCTGCTTGGGGCCCATAACTCATGACCTGCGGAACGAACCTCCCTCTCCATTGGGGAGGGCAGGGGTGGGGGTTTGGAAAGCGGCCTCTGGCCCGTGGCCTGTGGAAACCCTGTGACGTAACGTTTTGCGCGTCCCGGTCGCAACCACCGCTCCCCTGGCTTCCATACCCCACACCCCACCACCTCCTTCACCCCCTCCCTTTCCCGTCATCCCCGACGAGGCGCGAAGTGCCGGGGTCGGGCGTCTTGGTGCGGCTGTGCAAGCCAAACGAACCGACGCCCCTTCGCCGCCGTCCGCATTACGAGCCCCGTCCTCCTAACGGCGCCCCCACTAAGATTCCGGATCTCGCCAACCCTGGGGTTGGCTCGCCCGGAAGGACGGGTGTTCGCGGCGCGCGTTGAGATTCCGGGCTGCCCCGGACTTGACCCGGGATCTCGGAGGCCATGCGGCCCCCTTGCCCGGAAGGACGGGAAACAGCGGTGCGCAGCGCATGATGGGCGGTACATGGCGCGCGGCGGGCGATTGGCGCGAGTTTGAAAGAGAAGGTGTAAGGCGTATTGGGTAGCCTCCGCATGCCGTTAAGGCTTTCATCGCCGCCCCCAGGCCCCGCCGATTGTTGCGCCTTTCGTCATCCACACCCCACCTTCCACGCCCACACCTTCATCGTCACCCAGGCGGAGCGGTGAAGCCGCGTGCCCCCGAAGTTCGCTGGCTGCCGCGGCTTGCTTCCTTTTCGCCCCCGTTCACCCCCGGGCGAACCGGTGAGTGCGGCAGCTTCCGGAATGGCCTGGAGCGGACCAGATGGCGCGAGTGGAACGGCGAAGACGCAGCGCACAGGCGGCAAGGCGTAAATTCGCCGAGGCTGATCCTTGGGTGGAGTGTGCGCGGGGCCGCGCCGGCGCGGCTTACACCTCGCCGCGTTCGAGCAGGCGCAGGAAGGCCTCCACTACCTGGGGGTCGAACTGCCGGCCGGCTTCTTTGCGGAGGTAGCCGATCGCCTTGTCCACGGGCCAGGCCGGGCGGTAGGGGCGGTCGGAGGTGAGCGCGTCGAAGACGTCCGCCACCGCGAAGATGCGGGCGAGGAAGGGAATGGCCTCGCCGGTGAGGCCGTGGGGGTAGCCCGAACCGTTCCAGCGCTCGTGGTGGTAGAGCGGCACCTTGAGCGCCCGCCTCAGGAAGGGGATGTCCCGCAACCACTCGTAGGCGTGCAGCGGGTGCTGCTTCATCGTCTCCCACTCTTCGGGGGAGAGCGGGCCGGGCTTGAGCAGGATGGCGTCGGGGATGGCCAGCTTGCCCACGTCGTGGAGGATCGCGCCGCGGCGGAGGTCTTCCAGCTCGTGCGCCCCCAGACCGAGCTCGCGCCCGAGCTTGAGGGCCAGCTCGGTGACGCGGCGGGTATGGCCGGCCGTTTCCTGGTCGCGCAGCTCGACGGCGCGCGCCCAGCCCCAGAGGGTGAGGTCGTAGGCGTTTTCCAGCTCGGCCTGGGTGCGCTGCAGCGCCTCGAAGCGGCGCAGGTTGTCGATGGCGATCGAGCCCTGCGTCACCAGCGTTTCCAGGAAGTCCTGATCGTCGGAGGAAAGCTCCCAGGCCCCGCCGGTGAAGGCGACGAAGACGGCGAGCAGCTCTCCCTTGGCGAGCATCGGCCAGGCCCGCAGGGCGCGCAGCCGCAGCGGCGCGAACGGGGTGGAGCCCAGATCGTCGAGCGCCACGGGTCGGCGCAGCAGCGCCGCCTGCCCCACCGCCGTTTCGCCCAGGGCGAGCTTGCGCAGCGGCTCGGGAGGGCCCCCGGCGAGACCGCGCGCGGACTGGAAGCGCAGCGCGTGCTCCTCGGGGGCGTACATCCAGAGGGCGACCGCGTCGACGGGCAGGCGCACGGCCTCGTCCAGCAGCGCCTCGATGCTCGCTTCCAGGTCGAGGCTGTGGGCGATGACCTGGTCCAGGGTGCGAAGCGATTCGAGGTTCTGGACGCGGCGCGCCAGCACCTGCCTCAGCGAGGCGCGCTGGATGGCGTTGCCGATGGTTTCGGCTGCGAGCTCGAGCCGCGCGATCTCACGTTCCCTGGGCGGAGGCTTGGGCCAGGCGAGGGCCAGCGCCCCAACGAAGCGGCGGCCCGCCGGCAGGGGCAGGTAGACGCCCGACCAGCCGTGCGGCACCTGTGGCCGCACGGCCTCGCGCAGCCGTGGGTCGGTGGCGATCTCCTCCACCACCAGGGGGCGGCCGTCGCGCAGCACCGCCGCCACCAGGCTCGGGTGTTCGAGCTGGGGAGCGGGGCGCAGCGAGCGCATCCAGCCGATGGCGCTGAAGGCCTCGGTGCGGCTGCCCTCCTCGCCGTAAAGGACGATGGCTCCGGCGGGCGCGTGGAAGAACGAGGCGACCGCTTCCAGGCCCTCGCGCATCATCGTTTCGAGCTCTTCGGAGCGGCGCAGCGCCTGCGCCACCCGGGCGAAGAGTTCGAGGTCGAGCTCCTTTTCCTTGGCCTCGGTGATGTCGAGCCCCACGCCCAGCACCGCGGGCTCGCCGCGGATCTCGATGCGGGCGGCGGAGTAGTCGAGCCAGCGCACCTCGCCCTGCTTGTTGACGATGCGGAAGGCGTAGCGCTCGCTGGGGCGCTTGCCCCGCAGGCGCTCGAGCCCCCGGTGCCTGACCCGGTCGCGGTCTTCGGGGTGCACGAACTCCCAGACGGGCCGGCCCCTCAGCTCCTCGTCGTCGTAGCCGGTGAGCCGCCGGGTGGCCTGGTTGGCGAAGACGAGGCGGTCGCCCTGCCACATGAGGATGACCGCGGGCGCCGTCTCGGCCAGGGTGCGGAAACGGGCTTCCGACTCACCGAGGGCACGACCCCGCTCGACCTCCTCGGTGACGTCTTCGGTGTAGCCGCTGAGCAGCTGGGTGGCGGGGTCGTAGCGAACGGTGTCCGCCAGCCAGATCCAGGTCCCCTTGCGTCCGTGCAGGAAGCGGTAGCGCGCGGTGTGGAAGACCCCGGGCTCGCGCAGGGCCCGGCGCGCCAGTGCGACGGCGTCCGCGCGGTCGTCGGGGTGAACGTAGTCGTAGTAGAGGCCGGGGCGCGCCAGCTCTTCGGCGTCGTAGCCGAGCACCGCGGTGCTGCGCGGCGACTGGTAGAGGGTGGGCGACCGCAGCGGGTCCTGCGTGGGGGCGACCCGGGCCTGCCAGGCCACCCCCGGCAGGGTGGCCACCAGGTTGGCCAGCAGCTCGCTCTCCTCCTGGAGCCGCCGCTCCAGCGCGTCCTCGCGGGTGACGTCGCGCACGTGCAGGACCAGCCCGCCCACCGCGGGTACGTGGCTCAAGTTCTTGCCCCAGACGCGGAAGACGCGGTCGCGGCCACGCGCGTCGCGCCCCCGGAAGCGGAAGGTCAGGGCCTGGCCCGGTTCTCTGGCCAGGGCCTCGAGCGCTTCGCGGGCCTGGCGCTGGTCTTCGGGCTGGAGGAAGCGCAGCAGGTTGATCCGCACCCCCGGGGGCGGGGGGCGGAAGCCCAGGCGGCGGACGCTGGGGCTGACGTAGCGGATCGTACCTTCGGGGTCGATGACGTAGACCACGTCGCGGCCGTTCTCGAGCAGCGTCTTGTAGCGCTCCAGCGTGTGCGCCCGCAGGGTCTCGAGCAGGTCCGGCAGCTCTTCGGCGTGTTCGAAGGCGTAAACGGGCAGGTGGTCGAGGCCGCGGAAGGCCTCGAGGAACCCCCGTTCCACGACGACCCCGTCGAACGGCTCCGCCGCGAGCGCCGCCAGCGCCCGCGCGGGCGAGTCGACCCGGTGCAGCCCTGCGGCGTCCTGGAGGGGGACCTCCCCCCGGGCGACCAAGAGGATTCGGTACACTGCCCTCACTATAGGCCAGGCGTATGAGCTCCGGGGTTCGTTTTCGGCCCCGCCGGGGCCCGCCCCGCCCCCGCCGGCCGTTCCCCACGCGCGCCGCCGCCGTCCGCGCGCTCATCTTCGCGGACGCCCGCCGAGCCGCGGCGCGGCGCTCAGCCGAAGACCCGGCGGGGCTGGGGTTTTTGCGCCGACTCGAGGTGGGGCACCTCGCCGAAGGCGATGCGGTCCTCCCCGGCGTAGTCCAGGCCGTGCATGCCTGCGAAGTAGACGGTGTCGGGGCCGTAGAGGGCGTTGATGCGGTCGAGGGCGTGGGAAAGGCGGTAGCCGCGGCGCGCCTCGGGCCACAGCGGCGGCGAGGTCTCGCGCTCGGGCACCAGGTGCCCCAGCACCAGTCCCACCTTGAAGGGTTGGGGCGGGGGCCCCGCGTCCCAGAGGCGGGCGAGGGCGTTCAGGAGCAGGCGGGTGTCCTGGGTGGTCTCGACCCAGGTCTTGCGCACCCAGGTGGGGGCGTGCAGCTGGGTGGCGTAGACGGTGAGGTGGCGGGTCCAGTAGCCCTTGCGCCGCAGGCGCACCGCCGCCTTGTGCAGGAGGCGCACCAGCGTCTTGCGCGCGCCCTCGGGGTGGCGCAGTTCGGGGGAGAGCACGTGCGAGTGGCCCACGGTGCGCCGCCGCGTGGGTACCGGAGGCAGGTCCTCGCCGCGCAGCGCGCGCCAGAGCCGTTCGCCCACCACCCCGCCCCAGATGCGCCGCATCGCCGGACAGGAGAGCCGGGTGAGCTGACGCACCGTGAAGATGCCGTGGCGGTGCAGCCGCGCCTCCATGCGGCGGCCGATGCCGTGGAGGTCGCGCAGGCTCAGGGGCCAGAGCGCCTCGGGCAGGTCTTCCGGCCGCAGCTCCACCAGGCCGTCGGGCTTTTCCAGCTCGGTGGCCACCTTGGCCAGGTAGCGGTTGGGGGCGAGGCCCGCCGAGGCGCGCAGCCAGGCGCCGACCTCGCGCCGGATCGCGGCCTTGAGCTCGAGCGCCAGCGCGCGGGCGTGGGGGCGCTCGTTCTTCATGAGGGCGAAGCGCATCTCGTCGATCGAAAGCACCTCTTCTACGGGAAGCACCCGCTCCACGGCCTCGAGGATGCGGTGGTGCACCTCCACGTAGACCCGCGGGCGCGCCTGGACCACCGCCAGGTTCGGGGCCATGCGCCGCGCCTCGCGCACCCGGGTACCGGTCTTGACGCGGTAGAAGCGGGCCTCGTAGCTGGCGGCGATGCAGAAGGTGGTCTCGGCCTCGAGGGGCACGACGCAGACCGGCCGCCCCCGCAGCTCGGGGCGCAGCTGTTGCTCCACCGAGGCGAAGTAGGCGTTCATGTCGAGAAAGATATACTTTGCAGGCATACTTGCCTCCCGGAATTACGATATTAACATAATCCAGTACCCCCAGGGTGAGGGGCGGTCGGGTCGCAACGGTTTCGCAACGCCGCGGTGGCTACGCTGCGGCCGGAGGTGAAAAAACGTGCGAACGACGATCGTGTGGTTGGCGTTGCTGATGCTCCTCGCGGCCTGCGGGACGGCAGGAAGCGGTACGGGTGGGTGCCCCACCCCGGCGGAGTTTGACCATGCCGGATGCGGTTACGACGACGCCGGAACGACGTTTGGCCCTTAGACCCCTCGAGGCTTAGTGAAACACCGGATTGCGAAGGAGACCCCCATGATGCAGAAGACCAAGTACGTATTGATCGGCCTGTTCATTTCCGCCCTTGGCCTGTGGGGCCTGGCGGTGACGGTTCCCAACAGCTTTTCCAGCGGCGACGTGGTGAGCGCGTCCAAGATGAACGAAAACTTTCAGGCGCTGAAGAGCGCGGTGGACGCGCTCGAGGCCAAGGTGGCCTTCGCCGCGGTGGGCCGGGCGTTGATACGCTGGAACGACCCCGACGCGACCGTGGATACGGACTGGAGCTTGAACACCTCGGGCGGCGCCATCGAGGTGGAGCGCCTGAGCGCCGGCCGGTACAACGTCACCTTCAAGGACTTGGCCGCCTCCCAGCCCCCCTACGGAACCGCGCTGGCGGGATCCAGGGACTTCTCGGGCGGCCACTGCAACGTGACCGTGGTGAAAGAGGAAAGCACCTACCCCGACGTGGTCTTGGGCGTGCGTTGCTTCGACGAAGCGGGCACCCTGCAAGACGGCGTGTTCCGGGTCGTCTACCTGCGCTAGCCTTCCCGCGATGGAAAACGCCCCCGAACCGGGGGCGTTTCTTGGTGGGCCCTGCAGGACTTGAACCTGCGACCGATCGGTTATGAGCCGACTGCTCTAACCAGCTGAGCTAAGGGCCCGCGTCCGGTTCTTCATGGTAGCAACCCGCCGGCAGGCTGACAACACGGCGGGGGCGTATGCTGGGAGCATGAAGATCGTGACCGTCGTGCTCGACTCCGTGGGGCTCGGTTACCTGCCCGACGCGCCCGCATTCGGCGACGAGGGCGCCGACACCCTCGACCACACCGTCCTCAAGACCGGGATCGAGCTGCCCAACCTGGCCCGGCTGGGCCTGGGCCGCGTACCCGGCGTCCACACCCTGCCGCTCGAGCCCGAACCCCTGGGCGCCTGGGGCCGCATGAAGGAGAAGAACCCCGGCAAGGACAGCTCCACCGGCCACTGGGAGTTCGTGGGCATCCACCTGGACCACCCTTTCCGCACCTTTCCCGAGGGCTTCCCCGAAGAGCTGATGGAAAAGTTCTCCGAGGCCATCGGCGGCCGCGGCTGGCTCCTCAACAAGCCCTACTCGGGCACCGACGCCATCCGCGACTACGGCGAGGAGCACCTGAAGACGGGCAAGCCCATCGTCTACACCTCGGCCGACTCGGTCTTCCAGATCGCCACCCACGTGGATGTGGTGCCGCTCGAGACCCTCTACGAATGGTGCGAGAAGGCCCGGGCGCTGCTCACCGGCGAGTACGCGGTGGCCCGGGTCATCGCCCGCCCCTTCGCCGGCGAGCCGGGCAACTTCTACCGTCTCAACGAAAAACGCCACGACTACGCCCTGGTGCCGCCCGACAACGTCCTCGACGCCCTCAAGGCCGCCGGGCACGAGGTGGTGGGCGTGGGCAAGATCCCCGACCTCTACGCCCACAAAGGCTTCACCCGCGAGGTCGCCTCGGGCAGCAACACCGAGGGGATCGAGAAGACCCTGGCGCTGATGGACGAGGCCATCCACGGCCTGGTCTTCACCAACCTGGTCGACTTCGACGCCAAGTACGGCCACCGCCGCAACCCCCAGGGCTACGCCGAGGCGCTGGTCGAGTTCGACCGGGCGCTGCCCGCGTTCCTCGAGAAGCTGGGGCCCGAGGACTACCTCTTCATCGTCAGCGACCACGGCAACGACCCCACCTACCGCGGCACCGACCACACCCGCGAGTACGCCATGCTCCTGGTTGCGGGGCCGGGGATGGCGGGGCGCGACCTGGGCACCCGGGAAACCTTCGCCGACCTGGGGGCTACCTGGGCCAAGCTGCTGGAAACCCGCTGGGAAGGGCCGGGGGATTCGGTAATCTAGAGCTACGAGCGTTCGCTATTCGCCGCGAAGCATTGCGGGTGCGGAAAGGACGGGATGAACCTCAGCTGGCGGGACGTAATCGACATTTTGGCGGTGGCCACGGTGCTCTACTACACCTACGGCCTCCTCGCCGAAACCCGGGCCATGAACTTGGTCCGGGGTTTAATCGTCTACGTCCTGGTCTGGTTCGCCGCCGAGCAGCTGGGCCTCACCACCCTCTCCTGGCTCCTGGGCAACGCCGCGACGCTGGGGATGTTCGCGCTGATCGTCGTCTTCCAGCCCGAGCTGCGGGGGGTGCTCGAGCGCCTGGGGCGCGGCCGCCTGCGCGAGAACCGGCTCGACGTGGAGGCCGCGCGCGAGCTGCTGCGCGCCGTCGAGCGCATGGCCGCGCGCCGCCTGGGCGCCATCGTGGCCCTGGAGCGGCGCACCCCGCTGGGCGAGTACGCCGTCACCGGCGAGGTGCTCGACGCCCGCGTCTCGGCGCGGCTGCTCGAGACCCTGTTCACCGTCGGCACCCCGCTGCACGACGGCGGCGCGATCATGCGGGGGCGGCGGCTGGTGGCCGCGGGCTGCGTCTTCCCGCTCTCCGAGCGCGACGACCTCAAGTACCTGGGCACCCGCCACCGCGCCGCGGTGGGGCTTTCCGAGGTCTCCGACGCCTTCGTGATCGTGGTCAGCGAGGAGCGGGGGACGATCCGCATCGCCGAGCGCGGCGAGCTCTCCCCCAACCTCACCCCCTCCGAGCTCAAGGACCGGCTGCGGGAGGTGCTCGATGAGGCCCTCTGAGCTGCTGCGGCGCACGCTCCACAACTGGCCCATCAAGCTGGCGGCGGTGCTGACGGCGCTGGTGCTGTGGTACCAGCTGCGCGAGGTGGAGCCGGTCGTCGAGCGCAGCCTGGAGCGGCCGCTCGAGGTGGTGGGCCTGGGCGAGGACCGCGCGGTGGTGGGCCTGCCCAAGAGCGTGACCGTGCGCTTCCGCGGCACCGCCCGCATCGTCGAGAACCTCAACCCGGGCGCGGTAATCGTCTTCGTCGACCTTTCCGGGGTCAACGAGGGGTCCTTCGCCGCGAACGTGCAGGTGCGCGCCCCCAGCGGGGTCCAGATCGCCGAGGTGGTGCCGGCCAAGGTGGAGGCTCGGGTCGAGCGTCTGGGCGCGGGGGTGCTGCCGGTCGAGGTCTACGCCCCCGGCAGCGTCGTGACCTTCGAGCCCGACAGCGTGGAGATGCGCGGCCCGGCCGGTCTGGTGGAGCGGGCGCGGGCGGCCGTGGGGGTGGACCTGACCGCCGAGGGCACGGTGCGCCTCGTCGCCTTCGACGAGGCGGGAACCCCGCTGCCCGAGCTCACCCTCGACCCCGACACCGCCCGCATCACCTTCCGCTCCCCCACCCTGGCGCGCAAGGAGGTGGACCTGGTGCTGCTGCCGGCTCCGCGCGACCTGCACCCGGTGCGGGTCGAGGCCCCGGCGAAGGTCACGCTGGTGGGCCCGCCGGGGGTGCTGGGGCAGATCACCGCGGTCCAGGCCGAGGCCGAGTGGCGCGTCGGCGAGTACACCGCCCCGCTCGAGTTGCTGCTGCCGCCCGACGTGGACGCGATCGGGGTGGTGCTGGCCAAGCTGAAGGTGGAACCCGCCAAGCCGCTGGAGTAACCCGCCCCTTCGCAAAACCGCCGGCAGGTGGCAGAATGTAAGGGATGGCGGAAGTGCTGCCCATTCGGCTCTACGGCGATCCGGTGCTGCGCAGGAAGGCGCGGCCGGTGCAGGATTTCTCGGACCTCGCGGAGCTCGCCGAGAACATGGTGGAGACGATGTTCGAATACGGCGGGGTGGGCCTGGCCGCCCCCCAGGTGGGGCTTTCGCGCCGCCTCTTCGTGGCCGCGGAGTACGCCCTCGAAGAGGAAGAGGCCGAGGCCGACGAGGAGGAGCGCCCGAAGAGCGTCCTCAAGAACCTCTACGTGATGGCGAACCCCCGCATCACCCACCGCGAGGGCACCCAGGTGGGCACCGAGGGCTGCCTCTCGATTCCCGGCGTCTACTCCGACGACGTGCCCCGCGACCTGCAGATCCGCGTCGAGTACCAGGACGTGACCGGCGAGCCGCGCACCCTCGAGGCCGAGGGCTACCTGGCGCGGGTGATCCAGCACGAGCTCGACCACCTGGAAGGGGTGCTCTTCCTCGACCGCATCCCCGCCGAGCTGCGCCGGCCCTTCATGGAGGAGCACCGCGCCGAGCTCGCCGAGATGCAGCGCAAGGCCAAGGCCTTCCTGCGGGAACTCAGGGCCGAGCGGGGGTGAGCGCGGTGCGCCGCCGGCTCGCCTTCTTTGGCTCGCCCGCCTGGGCCGTGCCGGTGCTCGAGGCGCTGGCCCGCGAGCACGACGTGGCCCTGGTGGTCACCCAGCCCGACCGGCCCAAAGGCCGCGGCCTCAAGACCGCCGAAAGCCCCGTGGCCGAGGCCGCCCGCAGGCTGGGGGTCGAGGTGGCCAAGCCGCGGCGGCTGCGCAAGGATCCCGAGATCGCCCGGCGCCTGCGCGCGCTCGACCTGGACGCCGGGGTGGTGGCCGCCTACGGCCAGATCATCCCCGAGGCGCTGCTGGAAATCCCCCGCTACGGCTTCCTCAACATCCACCCCTCGCTCTTGCCCAAGTACCGCGGCGCGGCGCCGGTCAACTGGGCGCTGATCCGCGGCGAGCCCGAGACCGGGGTGAGCATCATGCGCCTCGACGCCGGCATGGACACGGGTCCGGTCTTCGTTCAGGAACGCACCCCCATCGGCGCGGACGAGACCGCGGCGGGGCTTTCCGAGCGGCTGCGCGACCGCGGCGTGGAGCTTCTGCTGGACGTGCTCGCGCACCTGGAGGAACGCCAGCCCGAACCCCAGCGGGGCGAGCCCAGCTACGCCCCGCTGCTCACCAAAGAGGACGGCCGCATCCGCTGGAGCGATCCCGCCCGCAAGATCTACGACCGCCACCGCGGGGTCCAGCCCTGGCCCGGCAGCTGGTTCGAGCACCAGGGCCGGCGGGTCAAGGTGCTCGAGCTGCGCCCGGCCGAGGGCCGCGGCGCGCCCGGCGAGGTGCTGGCCGTGGGGTCCGAAGGGGTGCGCGTGGCCACCGGCGAGGGGGCGGTCCTGCTCGTCACCGTCCAGCCCGAAGGCAAGCGGCCCATGCTCGCCGCGGACTGGGCCCGGGGCCACGGAGTGGCCCCGGGCGTCCGCCTGGGCGGGGGTTAACGCGAATCCGAGCCGGCCGGGGGCGCCGGTTCGGACGGGGGGTTCTACGGCCGGGCGGGGGTGAGCCCGCAGGGAACCGGCACCTTGTCGGGGTCGATCCCCTTGGCGTGGTACTGCAGGTACTTGGTGATCCAGGCGATCTGGGTCTTGTCCAGCGGGGTGCGCGAGGTCATCGACTTGAGCACCTGGGGCCACTGGTTGGCCGTGTACTGGGCCGGGTCGTGCAGGGCGTGGCAGGCGGAGCAGTTCTTCTTGTACAGCGCCTCCGCGGTGGCCCAGGGCTTGCGCAGGTCCTGGGAGAGCGCCTTCGCGGGGACCCAGAAGCCGGCGAGGCGGACCTGGCTCCACGTCTGGCCGGTGTTCTCGTCGGTGACCGTCTGGAGCACCTGCAGCTTCGCCAGGGCGCAGTCCTTTAGGATCGCCTCGCGGATGCGCACTCCCTCGAGGGCGTAGAGCACCGTGGAGCCGGGTTGGCGCCAGCCTTCCAGCACCACCCGCACCCAGCCGTCGCGGGCTTCGGCCGCCTGCAACGGCACGGCCAGCTCGAGCACGCCGCAGCCGTCGCCCGACCCTCCGGGCGCGGGGTAGAGGTGGGTGGTCTCGACGGTGCAGTAACGGTTCGTCTCGGGGTTGCCGCTGGCCGCCAGCAGCGCCAGCGCGGCCAGCGCCAGCACCGCCCCGACGACCGCCCCCCATGCACGCGGTTTGTTCAATCGCCTCACCGCCTTTCGCGCGGGCTCCCCGGGCGGGCCTTGGCCCGCCCGGGGGTTTCGGGTCAGCTCTGGGCCTGCGCCGGGGGTTCGAAGGCCGTGACCCGCGGAACCGGCCCTTCGTACTTCTCGATCTCCACCAGCACCGTGTTGGCCACGTTCCCCTGGGCCAGCTTCGAGGTGCCCTTGTCCATCGTCACGGTGTTGACGTTGCCGTGCTTGCACAGCGCGCCGGGCTTGCCCGGTTCGTCGGGGTCGTACCAGGCACCCTCGTGCACCGCGATCACCCCGCGGCGGACGCGGTCGGTCACGTAGGCGCCGGCCAGCAGCGCGCCGCGGTCGTTGAAGATGCGCACCACGTCGCCGTGCGCGATCCCGCGGGCGCGGGCGTCGTCGGGGTGGATCCAGACGGGCTCGCGCTCGTTCACCTCGTACCAGTCGCGGATCCAGGTGTTGTCGAGCTGGGAGTGCAGCCGGTACTTGGGGTGGGGCGAGACGAGGTGCAGCGGGTAGCGCTTCGCCTTGGCGCCGCCCAGCCACTCGGCGGGCTCGAGCCAGGTGGGGTGCGGCGGGCAGTCGTCGTAGCCGAACTTCTCGATGGTGCGCGAGTAGATCTCGATCTTGCCCGAAGGGGTGCCGAGCGGGTTGAGGTCGGGGTCCTTGCGGAAGTCGCCGTAGCGCACGTACTGCTTGGCGCTCTCGGGCACGGGGAAGGCCACGTAGCCGGTCTCCCAGAAGGTGTCGAAGTCGGGCATCGAGAGCTTCATCGCCTTGGCCTGCTTGCGCGCCTCCTCGTAGAAGGAGCGGATCCAGCCCATCTCGTCCTTGCCCTCGGTGAACTTCCTGCCGAAGCCGAGGCGGTCGGAGAGCTCGGCGAAGATCTCGAAGTCGCTGCGCGCCTCGAAGAGCGGGTCCACCGCCTTGTGCATGGCGAGGATGTACTGGTTGGTGTACTCGCTCATGTTGTCGATGTCGTTGCGCTCGAGCGTCGTCGTCACCGGCAGGACGATGTCGGCGAACTTGGCGCTCGAGGTCCAGAAGATGTCGTGGACGATGGTCACCTCGGGCCGCTGCCAGGCCTGGATCAGCCGGTTCTTGTCCATCTGGTGGCTGAAGGGGTTGCCGCCCGCCCAGTAGACCAGCTTGATGTCGGGGTAGGTCACCTTCTCGCCGTTGTAGTCCACCGTCTTTCCGGGGTTGAGCAGCAGGTCGCTCACGCCGTGGGCGAAGGGGATGGCGGTCTTGACGGGGTTGTCCCCGGCGGAGATGCCGCTGAGCACCGGGGCGTTGGCCGCGGGCGCGCCGCCGCTGGCGTAGTGGTAGCTGAAGCCGAAGCCGCCGCCCGGCAGCCCCACCTGGCCCAGCATCGCCGCCAGGGTGACGAGCATCCAGGGGGCCTGTTCGCCGTGGTCCTGCCGCTGGATCGCCCAGCCGCCCATGAGCATGGTGCGGCCGCGGGCCATGCGGCGGGCGAGGTCGCGGATCGTGGCCGCGGGCACCTCGGTGATCTTCGCGGCCCATTCGGGGGTCTTGGGCTGGCCGTCGCTCTTGCCCAGCAGGTAGTCGAGGAACTTGTCGAAGCCCACGGTGTAGCGCTTCAGGAAGGCCTCGTCGTACAGCTTCTCGGTGTAGAGGGTGTGAGCGATGGCGAGCATCAGCGCCACGTCGGTGTTGGGGCGCAGCGCCACCCAGTCGGCGTCCAGGAAGCGGGCGGTGTCGGTGAGGCGCGGGTCGACCGAGACCACCTCGATGCCGCGCTCCTTCACCGCCTGCAGCGCCGGGTAGGCGTAGTGGTCGGGCGGCGTCCAGCCGATCTGGTTGTTCTTTATCAGGTCGGCGCCGAAGAGCACGATCAGGTCGGTGTTCTCGATGATCGTGGGCCAGGCCGTCTGCTGGTCGTAGACCTCGATGTTGCCGGTCACGTGCGGCAGGATCGTCATCGCCGCCTGCACGCTGAAGTCGCCGGTGTTGTCGGTGTAGCCGCCGAAGAGGCCCAGCATCCGCCGCAGCAGCGTGGGGGCGTTGTGCAGCTTGCCGACGCTGTGCCAGTCGAGGCTGCCGGCGAAGATGCTGGCGTTGCCGTAGCTGGCCTTGACGCGCTCCAGCTCACCGGCGACGAGGTCGAGGGCGTCGTCCCAGCTCACCCGTACGAACCGTTCCGCGCCGCGCTGGCTGCGGTCGCTGCGGGCGCCCTTCTTGAGGAAGCCCTCGCGCACCATGGGGTACTGGATGCGCGAGCGGGCGTAGACGCGTCCCGGCAGCGCCTGCAGCATCGGCACCGGGGCGCGGTCGCCGCCGAACGGCTTGACGCCCACGAGCTTGCCGTCCTCGACCTGGGCCAGGAAGGCGCCCCAGTGCGAGGCGGTGAGGCGGGTGCTGGGGGTGAGCGGCCCCGCCCAGTCCAGCGAGCGCGCGTACCGGGCGGCGGCGTTCGCGGCGGGCGCCGCCTGCGCCGACGCCCGCGAACCCAGCAGCGACGGGGCCATCAGGCTTGCGGCCCCGGCACCCAGCACGCTCTTGAGGAAGGTCCTGCGTTCCATACCCTTGCGATGCTTGCTTCCCATGGCCAACCTCCTAAATTCTGGAACGCGACGCAGTGCTAAACGAGGCGTTTACGTCTTTATTGTGCTCCGGGTTCGCTACGCATGAGACCTAAGAAATACGCTTTTCTTTACTTGGCCATAGCTACTGTTCCAGGCCCCTGCTTCCGGCGTTTGGACAAAAGGCCAAAATGTCTCTCAGGGCACGCTGGCTTCCCTCGCTGCGGGGGTGGAAAGCAAAGCGTCACCGCCGCGGTCGGGTAACCTGAGGCATGGCGGATCCCGATCGCTTGCTCGACGCGCTGCTCGACCTGCCGCAGCTGTTCGGCGCCCGGCTCGAGCCCTCCTCGGGGGCCCTCGCCTGGACCTGGCTGGGGCGCGACCCGGTCCCCCACGTCTGGGCGCGCACCCCGGACGGCGAGGTGCGGCGCCTGAGCGAGGGCGACGAGAAGAGCTACTTCGCGGGCTTCTTGCCGGGAGGGCGCGGCGTGCTCTACGAGACCGACCCCGGCGACGAGCGCACCGCCCTCTGGGCGCGCCCCTGGGAGGGGCCGGCGCGCCGGCTGACCGAGGCGCACCCGCCCTACTACCTGCGCGGCGGCGAGCTGCACCCCCAGCGCCCCTGGCTCGTCTTCGGCGCCAACTACGACTTCGAACGGGGCGAGCCGCTCGAGCCCACCTGGATCTGGCGGCGCGACCTGGAGACCGGCGAGCTGCGGGCGCTGGCGCGGCCCGAGCGACCGGGCACCTGGGCGCCCCAGCTCGACCCCGACGGTCGCTGGGTGCTCTACGACCGCGCCACCCGTCACCCCGGGGGACAGGAACTCTGGGTCGTGGACGTGGAGGGACGGGAGGACCGCCGGCTTTTGAGCGCCGGCGAGGAGCGCAAGGTCCACGGCCTCTGGGCGGGGCCGCGGGTGAACTATGTGGCCGAGGGGGAGGGAGCGCAGGTCTGGGGCTGGCGCGACCTGGAGGGCCGCGGGCGCGTCCTCCTCGAAGACGCCCACCTGGAGCGCCCCCTGCGCCTGCCCGGCGCGCCCTTCCTGGCCGCTTTGGCCGTGCGCGAGGCCCGCAGCTACACCCTGCTGGCGGACCCCCAAGGCGGCGCGGTGCGCGAGGTGCGGCCGCCGCGCGGCAACCTGATCCTGCTGGGGCAGGGCGCCGGCGGCTGGGTGGGGGCCTACGCCTCCAGCACCCGTCCCGCCGACCTGGTGCGGCTGGACCCCGACCGCCCCGACCCCGAGGCCTTCGAGAGCCTCACCGGGCTGGAGGCGCTGCTGCCGCCCGGGCTGCTCGCGGGGCTGGTGCCCGCCGAGGACTTCGAATGGACCTCCAGTGACGGGCTGCGCCTCCACGGCGTCGTCTACCGCACCCCGCACCGCCCCAGAGGCACGATCGTGCTCGTCCACGGCGGCCCCACCGCCCACTACGGCGAGCGCGTCAACCCCGAGGTGCAGCACTACCTGGCGCGGGGGTTCCACGTCTTCCTGCCCAACTACCGCGGCTCGACCGGTTACGGGCTGGCGTTCCGGGAGAAGATCAAGGAGACCGGCTGGGGCGGGCTCGAGCAGGACGACATTCGCACCGGCATCGAAGCCCTGATGGCCGCGGGGCTGGCCGAGCCGGGCCGGGTGGGCGTGACCGGCACCTCCTACGGCGGCTACTCGAGCTGGTGGCAGATCACCCACGCCCCGCCCGAGCTGGTGGCCGCGGCCGCCCCCATCTGCGGCATGACCGACCTGATCGTCGACTACTACAGCACCCGCCCCGACCTGCGCCCCTACTCGGAGGAGATGCTGGGCGGCAGCCCCGAGGAGGTGCCCGAGCGCTACCGCGAGCGCTCGCCGGTGCACTACGTGGAGCGCATCCGCGGGAAGCTCCTCATCGTCCAGGGCGCGCTCGACCCCAACGTCACCCCTGAGAACCTGTCCGCGGTACGCCGCGCCCTCGACGCCGCGGGCGTGCCCTACCAGGTGCTGGTCTTCGAGGACGAGGGGCACGGGATCGAGAAGAAGGCCAACCGGCGGTTGCTCTACCGCCGCCTGGCCGACTTCTTCGAGGCGGCCTTCGCCTAGGGCGGGGCCACCAGAGGGACGGTGCGTAGTGCGTTGTGGGCGGTACGTGGTGAGCCGGGCGAGAAACGGCGGCGGACATCGGGTTCATGCAGCGCCCACAACCCCCCAGCGTTTTCCCAAGGGTAGGGGGCGTTGTTTTGCGGTGACCGGGCCGTGGGCTCATGGCGCGGTACGGGTCCCGGATCAAGCCCGGGACCGATTCGGAGTCTTGAAACACGGGTGAGGAAACACCGGTTCAAAGCGCAGGCGGTGACGACAACGGCGCGACGGTTCGCCTTCGTTTTGAGCGCGCAGCAGCCCCGGCAAGATCCCCGACCCCGGCGCTTTGCGCCTCGTCGGGGATGACGGCAGGAGGGGATGGGTAGCCATCACAAAACCCCGACCGGCGCGAGCTTCGCCCGTTTGATCGGGGACACGTCCGGCTCCTCTTTTTCCTGACCCGCTACTTCCGACGCACGGCTCCCGACGCACCGCCGAGGTCCGGGACCTATGCTGGGAAAACAGCCGAAATTACACTACCGTTGATAAGGCCGCCACACGCCACGAGCCACTCGCCCCTTGCCCCCTTTCCCGTATCACCGGACGAGGCCCACCCGCCTGACCAAGACCAGTGGTTCGTGCAGTGAGTGACGCCGAAGGCAGGGCTACCATCAACAGGCCAACCACAGGCCACAGGCCTGCCTGCCTCTTGGCATAGGCCGGGCGGAGCCGCCCTACGGTGGAGGCGTTTGCAGGCCGGTGTTTTGTCGTCCCAGCCAGGCGAGTACACAGCGCGCGTGCTGGAATTCAGACCGGCGCACTCTCCGGTGGCGCGGCCCTGGAGTCATAGGGGATTGGTGCGCAGGCGCCGCCGACGCAGAGCCCTCGCCACCGCTTTTGAAACGGCCCCGCTCCGGCGTTCGCCGGGCTGGCGAGGGAAGATGCCGGTAGCGGGGTGGCGTGAACAACGTGGTGAGGCCGCACAGCTAGCGCAGGCGGTCCCGCTCACGACAGGAGGCCACCCCAAATGGGGTGGCCTCCTGTCGTGGCCGCATCCTAGAGGATGCCCAGCTCCTTCAGCTTCTCCTCGGGCACCACGCCGTTCTTCCAGCCGCGCAGCTGGTAGTACTCGGCGAGCATCTCGTCCAGCTCGGTGACCTGGCCCTTGGAGCCGCCCGAGTCGGAAGGTTCCTTGAGGAAGCGCTCGGGCAGGTAGTCCGAACCCTCGGCCCAGCCCGCCTGGTTGTTGAAGTAGCGCTCCAGGTTGTAGATGCGCTCGCCGATCTTCATGATGTCGTCGGGGGTGACCTTCATCCCGGTGTAGGCGGTGTACTGGTCGGCGTACTCCTCGGGACCCTCGGCGAACTGGCTGAACTTGCAGAGGTCCATCGAGTCGGTGAAGGCCGAGAGGTCCTGGAAGGTCTTGGTCAGCTCGGCCTTGCCGCGCCACTCGATGGGGTCGGTCTTGAAGGGAACACCCAGCAGCTCGGAGGCCGGGGTGTAGGCGCGCAGGTGGCAGGCGCCGCGGTTGGAGGTGGCGTAGGCGATGCCCATGCCCTTGAGGCCGCGCGGGTCGTATGCGGGGATGGCCTGCCCCTTGACCTCCATGGCCAGCTCGGGGTGGCCGATCGCCTTCATGAACCTGGCCGTGCCCTCGGCGGCCTTGTCGCCCAGGCCCTGGCGGTGGGCGATCATCTCCAGGAACTGGCACTCGCCCTGCACGTCGCCGAACTTGAGGCCTTCCTGCTCGGCGACGTAGCCCTTCTCGGTGGCTTCCATCAGCGAAGCGATCACGTTGCCCGCCTCGATGGTGTCCATCCCGA
This sequence comes from Oceanithermus desulfurans, assembly GCF_014201675.1. NCBI lineage: Bacteria > Thermotogati > Deinococcota > Deinococci > Thermales > Thermaceae > Oceanithermus > Oceanithermus desulfurans. The sequence goes on from NZ_JACHEZ010000007.1 coordinate 18,525, forward strand.
AGGCGTTGCAGAGGTAGATGGCGTAGCTGACCCAGGTGCGATCGGCCGCGCCCGAGTCGGGACCGAGCGCCCAAGCCGACTCGTACTCGACCGACTCGAAGCGGATCGGCTTGCCGTTGAGGTGGATCTCGACCATCTTCTTGCAGGCCACCGGGCAGGCGTGGCAGGTGTTGTCCTTGACCAGAATGTGCTCGCGGATGGCCTCGCCCGAGACCTCGCCCGCGGGCTCCCAGCTGGTGTGCTGGGCGTTGAAGGTGGGCAGCGCGCCGATGGAGTTGGTGATGTTCATCAGCACGTTGGTGCCGTAAACGCTCAGGCCCCCCTTGCGCGGCGCGGTGACGTTGTTCTCGTCCATGATCGTCGCCAGCGCCCGCTCATCGGCCTCGTGCCAGGCGGCCTTGTCGGCGGGCTGGTAGACGCCCTTGTCGCCCGGGACCATCACGATCGCCTTCAGCTTCTTGGAGCCGGCCACCGCGCCGGTGCCGCCGCGGCCCGAGGCGCGTTCGTCGTTGTTGAGCCAGGCGGCGAACTTGACCAGGTTCTCACCGGCAGGGCCGATGGCCATTACGTCGGCGTCCTCACCGTGGCGCTTGCGCAGGATCTCGTGGGTCTCGTGGGTGGTCTTGCCCCAGAGGTCGGAGGCGTCCTTGATCTCGACCTGGCCGTCCTGCAGCAGCAGGTAGACCGGCTTTTCGGCCGCGCCCTTGATGAGCAGGCCGTCGAAGCCGGCCCACTTCATCTTCGCCGCGGTCCAGCCGCCCATGTGGCTGTCGGTCACCGTGCCCGTGAGCGGGCTCTTGGTTACCACCGCCAGGCGGCCGCTCATCTTGGCCTGGGTGCCGGTGAGCGGACCGGTCATGACCGCGAGCAGGTTCTCGGGGCTGAGCGGGTCCACCCCGGGGCCGTTTTCAAAGACGTACTTGACGCCGAGCCCGCGGCCGCCGATGTACTTTTTCAGGTCCTCTTCCTTGGGGGCCTCGTACTCGACCGTGCCGGTGCTCAGGTCGATCTTGGCCAAGCGATGCGCATACCCTTTGAGCATGGCTCCCTCCTTCCGGCGAAACGCCGTGTTTGTTGTGTCTAACGCTTATGCTACCGCCGGTGGTTTTTGAAAGCAATCCCGTATTGCAACAGCATGCAACACGCAGGGCTCACCGTTCTCGCCTCGGTTCCGAAGTAATCTGGGGGGGTGAGCGCGAAGGTTCCCGAAGTTATCGAGCTCGAGCCCCAGTTCAAGCCCCGCGTCTGGGGTGGGCGACGCTTGGCCGAGCGCTTCGGGCTCGCAACCGACGAGCCCATCGGCGAGGCCTGGATGGTCTTCGACGAGAACCGGGTGGCCTCCGGCCCCTACGCGGGCCGGGTGCTGGCCGAGGTGCTCCCCGAGCTGGGCGAGGCCTTCCTGGGCCGGGCGGTGGTGGAGCGTTACGGCCCCCGGCTGCCGCTCATGGTCAAGTTCCTGGATACCGCCGACTGGCTCAGCGTGCAGGTGCACCCCGACGACGCCTACGCCCGCGCTCACGAGGCGCAGACCGGCTGGCTGGGCAAGGCCGAGGCCTGGGTGGTGCTCGAGGCCGAGCCCGGCGCCCAGGTGATCTACGGGGTGAAGCGGCCGGTGACGCGCGAGGAGCTGCGCGCGGCGGCGCAGGACGGCACGATCCTCAAGCTGCTCAACTTCGTGCCCGTCCAGCAGGGCGACGTGATCTACGTGCCCCCGGGCACGATCCACGCCCTGGGTCCGGGCCTCCTGGTCTACGAGGTCTCCCAGCGCTCCGACCTGACCTACCGGCTCTACGACTACGGCCGGGGGCGGGAGCTGCACCTGGACCGGGCGCTGGACGTGGCGCGGCTCGAGCCACCTACGGCCGAGATGTGCCGGATGCAGGCGGGGCCCCTTCTGGAAACACCTTGGTTCAAGCTCTATGCCGCAGGCCGACACCTTCAGGCCCCGGAGCGCTCATTGCTGGCCGTGGTGCCCCCTTCCATACCGTGCCGTGGGTTGGTGCTGGGTGCTGGACAGCAGCATCACGTCGATGCCCCGGTTCAGCTCGTGGCCCACATATAAGCACAAAAAGGCTTTGCTAGGCTGTATCGTATGAGGCGGAGGGCTGTGTATTGAAAGGTGTTCTTGAAAAGCTCCGAGACCGTTCTGCCCGCGTAGGCGTCGTCGGGCTTGGCTACGTTGGGCTCCCTTTCGCTCTGGAGGCGGCCCAGGTCGGCTACCACGTTACGGGCATCGAGCGCAATCCGGAGCGGGTGGCCAAGATCAACCAGGGTAAGAATTACATCGACGACATCCGTGAAGAGGATCTCGTCCGCGAGGTGGAGGCGGGGCGGTTGCGCGCCCAGGTGAGCTTCGACGGTGTCGAGAAGCTGGACGTCTTGATCATTGCTGTGCCCACGCCGCTCGACAAGAACCTGGTGCCCGACCTCCAGTACGTACGTCACGTTACCGAGGAGCTGGCCCGGCACCTGCGCCCCGGGCAGCTGGTTAGCCTCGAGTCCACCACCTACCCGGGCACCACCGAAGAGGTCATGCGCCCCATCCTGGAGCGCTCGGGCCTCAAGGCCGACCGAGACTTCTTTCTAGCCCACTCCCCCGAGCGGGTGGACCCCGGCAACAAGCGTTGGCAGACCAAGAACACCGCCAAGGTCGTGGGTGGGGTGGGGCCTAGCTCGCTCGAGGTTGCGCTTACCTTCTACGGCAGCGTTCTGGAGAGTGTCGTCCCCATTTCCTCGGCCAAAGCGGCCGAGATGGTCAAGGTCTTCGAGAACACCTTCCGCGCCGTCAACATCGCCCTCGTCAACGAGCTGGCGCTGCTATGCGACCGTATGGGGCTGAACGTGTGGGAGGTGCTCGACGCCGCTTTCACCAAGCCCTTTGGCATCATGCCCTTTTACCCGGGCCCGGGCGTGGGGGGGCATTGCATCCCCCTCGATCCCCACTACCTGGAGTGGAAGGCGCGCGAGTACAACTTCCGCACCCGCTTCATCGCGCTGGCCGGCGAGGTAAACCGGGCCATGCCCGAGTTCGTGCGCACTAAGGCCTTGCGCATCCTCAACGAGCAGGGGCTTGCCCCCTCGCGCTCGCACATCCTGGTGCTGGGGCTCGCCTACAAGAAGGACATCAGCGACTGGCGCGAGTCGCCGGCCATCGAGGTCATCAAGTTGCTGCAGCACGACGGCGCCGAGGTAAGCTATCACGACCCCTACATTCCCGTTTTCAAGCACGAGGGGCTCGATCTGGAGAGCATCGAACTCGGCGACGAGGCCCTGCGTGCGGCCGACCTGGTCATTATCACCACCGACCATTCGAGCCTCGACTACGCCCGCGTGGTGCGCGAGGCCAAGCACGTGCTCGACACCAAGAACGCCACCAAGGCCGTTCCCAACCGTGAAGGGAAGGTGACGCTGCTGTGAAGCACTTCGCCCTCACCGGCGCCGCCGGCTACATCGCTCCCCGCCACATGAAGGCCATCAAGGACACCGGCAACGTGCTGGTGGCTGCGCTCGACCCCTTCGAATCGGTGGGCATCATCGACAGCTACTTCCCCGAAGCCGAGTTCTTCACCGAGCCCGAGGCCTTCGAGGCCTACCTCGAGGAAGCGCGCGCGGCGGAGGGGCTCGACTACGTCAGCATCGCCGCTCCCAACTACCTCCACTACCCCCAGATCCGCATGAGCCTGCGCCTCGGGGCCGACGCCTTGTGCGAAAAACCGCTGGTTCTCGGAGAGGACGAGCTCGACCGCCTCGCGGCGCTCGAGGCCGAGACCGGCCACCGCGTCTGGACCGTGCTGCAACTGCGGGTGCACCCGGCACTGGTCGCGCTCAGGGAAAAGCTCGCGGCCGAGGGCGGCCACAAGAAGGTCGTGCTTACCTACGTCACCGGCCGGGGCAAGTGGTACCTGAAGAGCTGGAAGAGCGACGTGAAAAAGAGCGGCGGCCTCGCCACCAACATCGGCGTCCACTTCTTCGACATGCTGGCCTGGCTCTTCGGCGACGTGCAGCAGCTGGAGGTGCATGCGCGCGAAGAACAGGTGGTGGCGGGCTACATGGAACTCGAACGCGCGGAGGTGAGCTGGTTCTTGGCCATTGACGACCGCTACGTGCCCACCGAGCTCCGCGCCCAGGGGCAGCGCACCTACCGCTCGATCACGGTGGACGGCGAAGAAATCGAGTTTTCCGGTGGCTTCACCGACCTGCACACCGAGGTCTACCGGCGCACGCTTGCGGGCCAGGGCTTCGGCCTTGAGGACACCCGTACGGCCATTCGTACGACCGAGCGCATCCGTACGCTCAAGCCGGGCGGCCGAGCGCCGCGGCACCCCTTCCTGGAGCGACCATGAGCGTATTCGTGCACGAAAGCGCTTACGTCGACGAGGGCGCCCGCATAGGAGCGGGCACCAAGGTCTGGCACTTCTCGCACGTCATGAGCGATGCTCAGATCGGCGAGCGCTGTGTACTGGGCCAGAACGTCTTCGTGGCGGGGGGCGTTCGCATCGGCAACAACGTCAAGATCCAGAACAACGTCTCGGTTTATGAGGGCGTCGAGCTGGAGGACGACGTTTTCTGCGGCCCCAGCATGGTCTTCACCAACGTCAAGAACCCGCGCTCGGCCTTCTCGCGGCGAGGCCAGTACACCAAGACGTTGGTTCGGCGGGGGGCGACGATCGGCGCTAACGCCACCGTGGTCGCCGGCGTGACCCTGGGCGCATGGTGTTTCGTGGCCGCGGGCGCGGTGGTCACCAAGGACGTCCCGGCCTACGCGATGGTGGCCGGGGTGCCCGCCAAGATCGTCGGCTGGGCCTGCGTGTGCGGCGAGCGACTCGACTTCGAGCAAGGCCGGGCCGTCTGTAGCGCATGCAGCAAGACCTACCGCATGACCGGTGAGAATCAGGTGGAGAGAACTTCGTGAGCAAGATCGAGATCCCCATCTACGACCCTCGGCCCGAGATCGCCGCCCTGCGCGACGAGATCGACGCGGCCATCCGGCGCGTCGTCGACTCGGGGCGCTTCATCCTCGGCCCCGAGGTCGAAGCCTTCGAGGAAGAGGTGGCCGACTACCTGGGCGTCAGGCACGCCGTCGGCCTCAACTCGGGTACCGACGCACTCGTCATTGGCCTGCGCGTGCTGGGCGTGGGGCCGGGCGACGAGGTGATCACCACCCCCTTTACCTTCTTCGCCACCGCCGAGGCCATTAGCCTGGTGGGGGCCAAGCCCGTCTTCGTGGACATCGACCCGCGCACCTTCAACATCGACCCCGAGCTCATTCCTGCGGCCCTTACGGAACGCACTCGGGCCATCGTCCCTGTTCATTTGTACGGCCAGGCCGCCGACATGGACCCCATCCTGGCCATCGCCAAAGAGCACGGGCTCAAGGTGCTGGAAGACACCGCCCAGGCCTTTGGTGGGGAGTACAAAGGGCGAAAGCTCGGTACCTTAGGCGACGCCGGGGCTTTTTCGTTCTTCCCGACGAAGAACCTTGGAGGCTTTGGCGACGGCGGCCTGCTGGCTACGAACGACGACGAGGTGGCCGAAATGGCGCGGATGCTGCGGGCGCACGGGGCGAAGAAGAAGTACCAAAACGAAATCCTGGGCTACAACTCGCGCCTGGATGCCCTGCAGGCCGCCGTCTTGCGGGTCAAGCTACGCCACGTCGACGCTTTCAACCAGGCCCGGCGCGAACTCGCCCACGCCTACACCGCGCGGCTGGACGAGCTTGCAGGGGTGACGCCGCCCCACGAGGCTCCCTATGGAGTGCACGTCTACCACCAGTACACGGTCCGCGTCGCGGACGGTAAGCGTGACGTGGTAGCCGCGGGCCTCGCGGAGCGCGGGGTGGGGACAATGGTCTACTACCCCACGCCCCTCCACCAACTTCCCGTTTGCGACTATGCAGAGTGCACCTTCCCGGAGGCCGAGCAGGCGGCCCGGGAAGTACTTTCCCTTCCTATGTCCCCACACATCAGTGTGGGACAGATCGAGCGCGTTGTGAGGAAGGCGGAGGAATTCTTGGTGCGTCTATGAGCCTTCACATAATGATAGAGTCAATACGAAATGATATTGCATTTCTCAAGAAGAGGGCAACCCCAGTAGTTTGGGTTACCGCTGCTACAGCGTTCAACAACCTACTGGCTTTCGTGGTTAATGTGGTGGCCGCCCGAATGCTTGGAGCGGAAGGGTATGGGGTGTTTGCTCTAGCTTTTGCCGTGGCTACCTTAGTTGGCCTTCTCGGTGACCTTGGATTCAACCTTAGCATGGTTCGTCTGTTCAACAAGTATCAATCGGAGCCGGAAAAACAATCCATGCTCCTTGGGGTTGCATTAGGTGTGAAGGGCATGCTGTTTTTGTTGCTTGCGGTGGCATTATGGCCACTAAGCAAACTGCTAGCTCTACGCTTAGTAGCTGATTACACAAGCAACTGGCTTATGGCCACTGCCCTTCTAACGGGAGGGCTCCTATTTTTATGGACATATTTGCAGTCTTATCTCCAAGCCTATCGAGCCTTCAAGTGGTTAACGACGTGCATTATTATATATTCTGGGCTTCGCTTGGTGGGTTTGCCGATCGCATATATATACTTTCCTCGCGATCCGCTGGCATGGCTTGTGACGACTTACACAGCTCCGGTCTTAGTGCTGGCATTATTTGGAGTAGCCCCCAAGGGATACAAAGCTATATCAAGCCTACTCAAGCAGCCCGACGCCAGGTCGGCAATGCTCAAAGAATTGTTAAAATACAGCAAGTGGGTGGCATTGTCGGGTATTGCGTATACGTCCATGCCCTACGTGGTAAGATTCATTCTGGCCACTCGCGCCTCTGTGGAGGATGTTGGAATCTTCTCCGCAGGTATGGCTTTTACGGCGGCTTTCTCCACACTCAACACCGCAGTCCGGGCAGTACTTTTCCCGCAAGTGACAGCTCTTGAGGGGCGCGAAGCCATAGAAAGGTACATTGGTAGACTTGTGCGGATGGCACCGTATTACGCTGGATTTGCAGTGCTGGGGATAGTAGGTCTTGGGGCTCTGCAATGGGCTGTCCTGGGAGAAGAATATCGGCTGGCGTTGCCAGTGTTTTTGGTAACATCTAGTGCCTTTGCTACTGTAGTTTTCCTGAGCTTGGGGACAATGCTTGTTCATACAATGATGCGGCCAGAAGCCGAGGCATATATTGAACTAATTAGACTGTGTTTGGTTACATTGGGTTCTATATTAGTAGCACCGAGTGGTGCAATCGGAGTTGCCGTGGTCCTAGCCCTGTTTATGGTAGGAGGCACACTAGCCAAACTGCTTATGGTAAGAAGGTGGATTAATGAACTACCACGATGAAAAACTTAGTTTTATCGAGCAGTGGAAGCATTTCACTATCGATATGGGCCCGTTAACGCTAACTTTTTATTGGGAAGGTCGTTATACCGAGGTGGGGCACGCCCTGGAAAAATGGCTCGGTATTAAATCGGCAAGCGAAATTAGCGAGGCTGCTAAGGAGAAGAAAAAACCGCATTTGAAGTTTGTGATCAGCGCATCGCTATACAACGACATGCTCATTACGAGCTCATCTCGGGAAAGTATTAGAACATGGGCTTGGGAAGCAACACCCGTTAACTCAGATTCGTTAGAATATATCTATATATGTCGGCCACGTACTACTTATAAAAAAATAATAGCAAAAACAATGCCTCAATATATAGTAAGATTTGCTAACCCGCTATTTAATTCTTATTGGGAACTACAAACTGGCTATTTATTATATCATGTTATTTTAAAAGTGTTATATGATATATTACAAAACTATAATGTTACGTTCGCACACGCCGCAGGGTTATCAAATCCATTTGGCGATGCTATAATAATCGCTGGCGCAGGTGGAATTGGAAAAACTACCACCGCTGCAGCATTAGTTTTTTCAGGGCATTGGAAACTAATAGCAGATGATTTCGTTTTGGTCACTGAAGAGGGGGAGATATACGATTCGCGGCTTCCGGCGCATATTTACAGTTATCATTCCTCCATTGTAAAAAAAATAGGTATATCAAAAATACATTCTAATCAGTTAGATAAAATACATTGGATAATTTATTCACAAATCAAAAAGGAAGGTGCAGTGCGTAGAGTTTCTCTACCAGGAAAAACCCGTCAAGGAAAGCTAAAAACATGCTTTGTTGTTGATGTTATTAATGGTTTGAAAGAGCCTACCGTGAAGAGCATAAGCCACAAGGTAGCCGCCAATTCCATAGCCCGATACACACGCGCCGAATTGAATTTACCAGAGTCACAAAGCCAATTAGAGAGTTCAGCTGCTATGCTTAGCCAGGCTTTAGCTAAAACCAGCTGTTATAGCATATCAATCAACGAAAAAGCCAGGGGGCATGGACTAGCGAGTATTATAGTGGAGATGGTAGGTGGAGGAATAAAATAAATGTTTATAATTATTAAAAACATAAAAAATATAATAGTACGGGAGGTTAGCAAATACTAGTAGCTTTGTTAATAACACTAATAATTATCGCCGGAGTGCCTTTGCTATCCTTGCGTTTAGGAGCAATTCTATACCTAATAAATAGTATATTATTTCCTTCACTATGGTTTGGGAGTTTTGCTATCCGTATTGAATTATTGTATTTAATATGGTTATTGATTGCATTAATAATATATAAGTCAGCTTCCAAATCCGTATTTAAATGGAATAAAATACTTATAAATTATGTAATTATATTAATAATTGTTATGATATCTACAATAATTACCATAATATATTATCAATATAAAATTTCCTTAATGCAACTCGCCATTCCTTTTTATGGCCTTCTTCGTCCGGTACTCGTCATGTTCATATTTCTTAACATTTCGTTTGATGAACCATTTATATGGCGTATGATTAAGTACTATATTTGGACGAGCATTCCAATAGCTATATTAAGCATCGGTCAAACTTTGGGATCAAGCGTTGCTTTACAGATCACCTTGTTGGGGTACACCTCCCCTTCTCGAGCACCTGTCTTCAAGCTTCTGGAAGAGCATGGCTCGATTCTTCGCAGTACAGGCGTATTTGAATCACCAGTTTTCAATGCTGTTTATTTTTTATCAATATTAACAATTGTAGTATTTGCTCTCGTGAGCAAATCAGCAGCATTTGGAAGCAGGCGACTACTATATATAGTATTAGGATTGGCAGCGTTGGCCGGTATTACAACTCTGTCAACTACTTTTCTCCTGGGGACAATCCTCATACTAGCGATGCTAGTTTTCTTTCTCGGCCATAAATATCCCATGCGCTTCCTTTACCTCGCCATAGGTGGCGCATTTATGACAGGTTTTGTTGTTCTTATAAGCTGGCCGTTCCTTGCGCGACAAGCTACCTTCACGGGATCATTTCGTTACCAGGTTGACAAAATTGTCACTGGCGCTATCTTTTCTACTCGCTACGACCTTGAAAGGGGCATATTTCGAGAAACATACGAGGCTATTCAGCAGAGTCCCGTCTTGGGGTGGGGGCTCACTCAGTCCGCGGACGTCTTTTTAGGCGATTCTATATATATAATTATGCTCTACAGAGGAGGAATAATCGGATTAAGCGCCTTCCTATTGCTCATCTATCGCATACTTAAATATGCATGGAAAAATCGGAACCAAAGGGGAATATATGGAATAATGAGCTGGGTTGTACTTATGTGGACTCTTCTCTTGCTAGCCACAGGCTTTGGTAGCCCTAGTTTTTTCATTCTCCGCCTTCAAGAATGGTATTGGGCCGTAGTCGGTGCAACTATGGGTCTATATTTACAGCAATATCGAAATTCATCGAGATGCGAACATAACAACTCGCAAAATACAACATGAGACCTATACGCGTTTTACATATCCTTCCCAACTTCGGCACGGGTGGCGCCGAGAGGTTGGTTGTAGATCTTATGGAGGCAATGGATAAGGGTCTTTTCGAGGTTGCAGCTATCAGCCTTTTCCCGGAAAGTCGATCCATGCTGGAAGAGGAAATCCGGGAGAGGAAGCTGAACGTATTCTTCCTCAACAAACGCCTGGGGCCTGACCCAAGTATAACGATCCCGCTCTATCGGCTGATCCGAGATTATAAACCGCATGTGGTTCACACCCACCGCTATGTACTGCGTTACTCTCTCCTCCCCACCCTATTTAATCGTGTTCCAGGCAGAGTGCATACGATGCATAACGTAGCACAAAAAGAAGTGGATGCAGTTGGTAAGTGGGTGCACAAGCTAGCCTTTACTTTCTGCCAGGTGGTTCCGGTAAGCATTTCGGAGGAGGTCGCGACCACGGTGAAAGCGCTGTACGGGTCGGATCTCTATACCCCTATTGTCTACAACGGGATCACTACGGCGCGCTTTTCCACAGGGGGCCCAGCGAGCAAACGAGGAGAGAGGCTTGTACTAATCCATGTGGGTCGATTTGCGCCTCAAAAAAACCACGACCTTCTCATACAAGGCTTTGCTCTGGCACTTGCGCGACATCCGTACTTAGAGCTTTGGCTCGTAGGGGATGGGCATCTTCGGCCACATATTCAGAGCTTGGTGCAGGAACTAAGCCTGCAAAAACACGTACGGTTCCTGGGTTTGCGAAAGGATATCCCTGAGCTTATGAAGCAGGCGGATGTATTCCTACTTCCCTCCGACTGGGAAGGGGTGCCACTTGTAGTTCTAGAGGCCATGGCTGCCGGGAAACCGGTTGTGGCCACAAGTGTAGGGGGGGTGCCCGAACTGGTAAAAGATGAAAAAACGGGCATCCTGATATCCCCCGGGGACCCTGAAACCCTGGCGGGAGCTATCCTCCGCCTGGCTAGGGATAGCGATCTGAGGAGGCGGATGGGAGAGGCGGCTCATAAGTGGGCCTTGGAGCGCTTTGACGTCCAGAAAACTGCCCAGGCCTATGGGGAACTCTACTTGAAACTTTTAAGGAGAAGGGGAAGAAAATGAGGCACCATGCGAGGAGGTGGGTCCGGCTTGTAGCCCGTTGGAGTCGAATGCTCGTGGGGCGAAGCTATTATCATATGCCTCAAAACCTGGGAAAAGCCTTCGTTCCGGGCTGGCTCGAGGGCTATTTCAACGACCTAACTGCCAAGACCGAGTGGCCAGGTCCTGTGGATAATAAGGGAATCCCAGTCAATGTTGCAGAGGACGGAAAGAGGGTCTATTTCATCACTACCATCGTCCAAAAAGCGCTTGGCCATTGGGATATGTGGCTTATTACAAAACGCCCTGGAGAAAGGGAGCACTTTTTAAAACTCTGTGACTGGCTCGTAGAAAACCAGGACAGGCAGGGGGGGTGGTCACTTTGGCCCCAGCTGGGGCTTGATTTCCCCTCCCCCTACTCTGCCATGAGTCAGGGCGAAGCCGTATCCGCGTTGGTTCGCGCCTGGAGTATAGCCCAGGAGCGCGTCTACCTAGGAGCTGCGAGCCGCGCCTTGAGCGTGATGCTTCGGACCATTCGGGAAGGGGGAACTCTTCGGACCGTGCAGGAGGGTTCCATTCTGGAAGAGGTCCCAGCCCAAACGCCAAATGGTATCCTTAACGGGTGGATATTTGCTCTTTTTGGGCTTTACGACTACCTCCTCGTACAAGATGATTCACAAGTAAGGAGTGCTATGGAGGAAACCCTTGGAACCCTCATTGCTTATTTGCCTCGGTACAGCACCGGATATTGGTCCTATTATGACCTTACTGGTATCTTGGCAAGCCCGTTCTACCACAAACTCCACATTGCCCAGCTTCAAGCCCTCGAACTTGCCTTCCCAATGCAAGAAAGGATCCTTTTCCAGATTCGTGAAGGCTGGACACGCCAGTTACAAAGCCCGGTATGCAAGGCCCGGGCAATAGGGGCCAAGGCATACCAGAAGTTGAAGAACCCGCCCGAGGTGGTCCTCAGGTGAAGTTGCTTTACATCACCTCCACGCTCCCCTTCGGGTCTGGTGAGGCCTTCTTATACCCAGAGGTTCAAGCGCTTCTGCGCCGGGGGGTAGATGTGCGGGTAGCGCCCATGCACCCTAGGGGTCCTATCGTCCACCCGGAGGCTCGGGAGATCCTAAACCGAGTAGTGGCGGCTGAACACCTCTTTTCATGGCGAGTACTAGCAGGCGCTTTGGGGGCATTCCTACGCTCTCCTCTTAGATCTCTTTTTGCGTTACGCCGTGTTTTCACCCCCCATCCCCGTCACCTTTTGAAGAACCTTGCGGTATACCCTAAGGGGCTATGGCTTGGTGGGCTGGCACGCGACTGGGGGGCGGACCACATTCACACCCATTGGGCTTCTACCACGGCCACCATGGCTATGGTGGCTAGTACGGTCTCCGGTGTTCCCTGGAGCCTGACCGCCCATCGTTGGGACATAGTGGAAAATAACCTCTTACAGCGCAAGGCAGATCATGCATGCTTTTTTCGGTGCATCTCGGAGAAGACCCGTGAATTGGCCTTAGAGCGGGGAGTTTCTGTAGGTAAAACCCTAGTCCTTCACCTAGGCGTACGCTTGCCGGAAGTCGCCTTATCTTCAACGGACAATTCTTCCCAGGGGGAGAAATTTGTTGTGCTCTGTCCGGCCGCTTTTGTTAAAAGAAAGGGACACCGCTACCTGGTAGAGGCCCTGAAATTCTTACCGGACCAAGTGGAGCTGTGGTTAGCAGGCGAAGGTGAGTTGAGGGGTGAAATTGAGAAGCAGGTGAAGCAACTTGGACTTAAGAGCCGGGTGCGCATCATGGGGTTCCTGTCGCACGAAAAGCTTTTGGCGCTTTACCGAGAAAGACGTGTAGACCTCGTAGCCCTGCCCAGCATGAACCTGGGAGATGGCCTAAATGAGGGTATCCCCGTTTCTCTTATGGAGGCCATGAGCTACGGCCTGCCTGTGGTTTCTACGAGCACGGGCGGCATTCCCGAGCTCCTACGGGATGGGGCAGGGGTTTTGGTTTCTGACAAAGACCCCATGGCCCTAGCCGAGGCCATCGCCACCCTTTACCGGGAACGAGCGTACGCTAAGGCAGTGGGGGAGAAGGGAAAAAGGCGTGTGGAGAAAGAGTTTTCTGCGGAGGCTGTGGTGGAAGAATTGATAAAACTCTGGCAGGGGTGCGTATGAAGGTGGTGGGCATCGTTGGTGCCCGTCCCCAGTTCGTCAAGGCTGCGGTTGTTTCGCGCGCACTCGCGCGCAATAAAGGCGTTCGGGAGACGATCCTGCACACCGGTCAGCACTTCGATACGGCGCTTAGCGACGTCTTTTTCCAGGAACTGGGCATCCCCGCGCCCACCTACCATCTAGGCATCGGGGGCGGTACCCACGGCCAGAACACCGGCCGGATGATCGAAGGCATCGAGCGGGCCCTCCTGGACGAACGCCCCGACTGGGTGCTCGTCTACGGTGATACCGACAGCACCCTCGCCGGCGCCTTGGCAGCGGTAAAGCTGCACCTGCCGGTGGCTCACGTGGAGGCTGGCCTACGCTCCTTCAACCGCCGCATGCCCGAGGAGATCAACCGCGTGCTCACCGACCACGCCGCTGATCTGCTCCTCGCCCCCACCCCTATGGCGGTGGAAAACCTGCGCAGAGAGGGGTTGCCCGAGGCACGCGTGCGCTGGGTGGGCGATGTCATGTACGACGCTGCCTTACACTTCGGCCAGCTGGCCGACCGCGCCAGCACGGCGCTCGAGCGGATGAGGTTGGAACCCCGTAGCTACGTTCTGGCCACGGTCCACCGTGCTGAGAACACCGACGAGCCCAAGCGGCTGGAGGCCGTCTTCGAGGGGCTTTCCAGGGTGGCCGTGGAGCTCCCGGTAGTGCTGCCCCTGCACCCGCGTACGCGCAAGGCGCTCGAGAGCCTCGGCTGGCTCGAGCGCGCCCGCGAGCGGCTAAAGCTCATCGGCCCCGTGGGTTACCTGGACATGGTGGCGCTTGAGAAGAACGCCCGCCTCATCGCCACCGACTCGGGCGGCGTCCAGAAAGAGGCTTACTTCTTTGGCGTGCCCTGCGTCACGCTGCGCGACGAAACCGAGTGGGTCGAGCTCGTGGATGCGGGCTGGAACCTCCTGGCCCCACCGCATGACGCCGAAACAGTGGCCCGCTCGATCCGCACCCACCTGGACGCTCGCGGCCACCCCGTTGAGGCCTACGGAGACGGGCGCGCGGCGGAGCGGATCGTGTCAGAATTGACGGAGCGATGAACCTCTGGCTCGTCAACCACTACGCTATCCTACCCCAACAGGCAGGAGGAACGCGCCACTACACCCTGGCTCGCGAGCTGGTGGAGCGTGGGCACCAGGTCACCATCATCGCCTCCAGCTTCGACCACACCACCCGGATGGAGCTGCACATTCCGGACGGTGCCCCCTCGCGGCTAGAGGTCGTGGACGGCGTCCGCTTCCTTTGGTTGCGAACGCCCCCCTACGAGGGCAACAGCACACGCCGCCTATGGAACACGGTGGCCTTCGCGCGCAAAGTGCTGAGCCTGCGCGCGCAGGACCTTGGAGGTCGGCCCGACGTGGTGCTGGGCTCGAGTCCCCACCTCTTCGCCGCCTGGGCCGCCGAGCGCCTCGCCCGGCGCCACCGCGTCCCCTTCGTCTTGGAAGTACGCGACCTCTGGCCCCGGTCGCTCGTCGACCTGGGCAACTTCAGCGAAGGCCACCCCTTCATCCGGTGGCTGGAGAACATCGAGCGGGGGCTTTACCGCCGCGCCCGCCACATCATCACCCTTCTCCCCGGCGCTGGCGAGCATATCGCACAAAAGGGCGGTGACCCCGACCGCATCGTCTGGATCCCCAACGGCATCGACGCCGACAGACTCCCACCGCCCGAGCCGCCCACCCCCAAAGACGCGTTCGAGTTGATGTACGCGGGTACGCACGGCCTAGCCAACGGTTTACAGGTAATCCTGGAAGCAGCGGAGAGGTTGCAGAATCGCCCCTTCCGCTTTCGCCTGGTGGGTGACGGCCCCGATAAGCCCCGGCTGGTCGAAATGGCCGCAAGAATGAACCTTACTAACGCCGTTTTCGAGCCGCCAGTTCCCAAGAGCCAGATCCCGGATCTGCTGCGGGAGGCCGGCGCGTTCTTGATGGTGCTGCGCGACTCGCCTGTTTTTCGCTGGGGGGTAAGCCCCAACAAGCTGTTCGATTACATGGCCGCCGCGCGGCCGGTAATTTTTTCAGTGAACACCCCCCTGAATCCCGTGGAGGCCGCGGGAGCGGGTGTCACCGTTCCGGCAGAAGACGCCGACGCGCTGGCCGAGGCCGCGATCCGCCTCTTATCAATGAGTCCCGAGGAGCGCTGGCGGATGGGGCTGAGGGGGCGAAAATACGTGGAAGATAACCACAATCTCAACCGCCTATCAAGTAGACTCGAATCGGTGCTCAAAGATGCGCTCGACAGCCGCTAGAATCGGTCGCTCTCCCATCCTCAAGCGGTTCCTCGATATTCTGCTGGCGTTCGCGGCACTCGTAGTCTTATCACCGCTGATGTTGCTGTTGGCGATCTGGATAAGGGTAACCATGGGGGCGCCCGTGCTGTTTAAGCAAACGCGGCCAGGCTTGCATGGCAAGCCTTTCACCATGTACAAGTTTCGCACCATGACGGACGCGCGGGACCCCCAAGGCAATCTGCTGCCCGATGAACAAAGACTGACGAAGCTTGGGCAGTTTTTACGCAGCACCAGCCTGGACGAGTTGCCAGAATTGATCAACGTTCTAAAGGGTGAGATGAGCCTTGTCGGTCCACGGCCTTTGTTGATGGCGTACCTAGATCGATACAGCCCCGAACAGTTCCGCCGGCACGAGGTGCGCCCGGGTATTACCGGTTGGGCGCAGGTCAACGGTCGCAATGCAATTTCATGGAAAGCAAAATTTAAATTGGATGTATGGTATGTGGACAACTGGAACCTTTGGCTCGATATAAAGATTCTCTTAATGACGCTGGTCAAGGTTTTCCGTCGAGAGGGCATCGGTCATGGTTCCCAGGCGACCATGCCCGAATTCAGGGGGAAGCGTGACACCTAGCGGGGTTTTCGTCATAGGGGCGGGCGGCCACGGCAAAGTGGTGGTTAGCACCCTGCAAGAACGGGGCGTGGAAGTGCTTGGTGTCTTCGATGACGATGCCGCCAAGTGGGGAGGGCGTCTGCTGGGGGTCCCCGTCCTCGGCGGACTCGACCTCGCCCCGGAATACGCAGACAGGGGCCGGTTCATCCTGGCCATCGGCAACAACGACCACCGGGCGAGGCTGGCGGAGCGCTTTGCCCGCTTCGATTGGGCGACGGCGGTCCATCCGGCCGCCTACGTCCACCCGAGCGCTCGACTGAGGGCCGGAGTGGTGGTCTTTGCGGGAGCGGTCGTCCAGCCCGAAACCGTGGTAGGGGCTCATAGCATCGTCAACACTGGCACGACGGTGGACCACGACTGCGAAGTCGGTAGCTACGTTCACCTGGCGCCTGGCGTTCATCTGGCTGGTGGCGTGGCCGTGGGTAGCCGGGCAATGTTGGGTGTGGGAGCTTCGGTTATCCCGGGCGTGCGGATTGGCGAAGGGGCGATCGTGGGAGCTGGCTCGGTGGTTCTTCGCGACGTGTCCCCTGGCGAGACCGTGGTGGGCATGCCAGCGAAGCCGCTACAGAAGGAATAAGGTGAGCGTATGACCCAACGATCGAATGAAAAGCTTGCGGGCATCCCCATGGCGGCCCCGGACATCTCCGAGGCTGACGTGCAGGCGGTGGCGGAAGTCGTGCGCTCGGGCAGGCTGGCGCTGGGACCCAAAACCGTGGCCTTCGAGCAAGATATGGCAGAATATATCGGTGTTAAGCACGCCGTAGCGGTCAGCTCCGGAACCGCAGCCCTTCACCTCCTTGTCCGCGCGTTGAACATGGGGCCCGGCGACGAGGTCTTAGTTCCGTCGTTTACCTTTGCCGCGAGCGTGAATGCTCTTCTATACGAAGGAGCCAAACCTGTTTTTGTGGATGTCGAACCCGAAACTTACAATTTAAATCCGCAAGACCTTGAAGACAAAATTACATATCGCACCAAAGCCATTATGGTTGTCGACGTTTTTGGACATCCCGTGGAGTGGGACTCTATCCTGCCGATAGCCGATAAATACGGGTTGAAGATCATCGACGATTCGTGTGAGGCTTTGGGAGCAGAGTACAAAGGGCGCAAGATCGGCCAGTTTGGAGATGCGGCCACCTTTGCTTTTTACCCGAATAAACAGATGACGACTGGCGAGGGTGGGATCATCGTCACCGATAACGATGAGATTGCCCGCTTAACTCGTTCCATGCGAAACCAGGGCCGGGGCGAGATGGGAGCTTGGCTCGAGCATGAGCGTCTGGGCTACAACTACCGCATGGATGAAATGTCCGCCGCCCTAGGCGTTTCACAACTCCACAGGCTTGAAACCTTCCTCGTTAAGCGAGAGCGGGTTGCGCAGATGTACACGGAGCGGCTCAGGGGCTTCTCCTGGGTTCGCCCACCTGTCGTCAAACCCCACGTACGCATGAGCTGGTTCGTTTATGTGGTCACCCTGGCCGAGGGATTGAACCGTGACCCCGTCATGCGGAAGATGGAAGCCCTAGGGGTGCCTACCCGCGCTTACTTTGCCCCCATTCATTTACAGCCGTATATTCGTGAGCAGCTGGGGACTGGGCGGGGTATGCTTCCCGTCACCGAATCGATTGCGGCGCGTACCATAGCTTTACCTTTCCACAACAATCTTACTAAGGAGCATGTCGAACTGGTGGTAGGCGCCCTGGCAGAGGCCGCTTCGGTCGCATGAGAAATAACCGCCTTTCCCACTTCATCGGGGCTATGCTGGGTTCGAATATGGGCCGCACGGCTTTCAAGTTCATTTCAGACCTGTTGCTCTGGTCTGCTGCAGCCCCCCTCGCCTTCATGCTTCGCCTAGAGGACCCCTGGCCGCGCTACACCCAGGTAGCCCTTGTTTATGCGCTCGCTGGCTTGCCCATCAAGGCAGTGCTTGAGGCTTCCTTTGCATTGCACTTACAGGTGTGGAGACGCATGGGCATACGCGATCTCTACAGCCTTGCGAAAGCCGTATTTTTCGGGACTGTACTTCTTTCTGCCGTCGCCTTTTTTCTTCATCTCGATCAACCCATTCCGCGCAGCGTCCCCCTCATCGAGGGTGGTCTAGCGCTGCTCCTTCTTGGCGGGGTACGCCTCGCCGGGCGTATGCTTTTCGAGCGTGCGCAGCTTGCGCAGTCTCACCTCCGCCATCGAAGCCCAAAACGGGTATTGATCGTAGGCGCGGGAGAGGCTGGCACAATGCTGGCGCGCGAAATGCTGCGCCACCCCGAATCGGGGCTCGTGCCCGTAGGGTTCTTGGACGACGATCCGGGCAAGCAGCGCCAGCGCTTCGTGGGCCTGCCCGTTATTGGGCGCATTGAGGACCTGCCGCGGGTAGCTCCCAAAGCGCGTGCCGACGAGGTACTCATCGCCATCCCCTCGGCTCCGGGCAAGGTTGTGCGCAGGGTCGTTGAACTGGCACGTGGAGCAGGCTTGCGTCACCGTATTGTCCCAGGCATCTACGAGATTCTCTCGGGCAAGGTGGCCATCTCCCAGATCCGCAACGTGGACGTCGAGGACCTCCTGCGCCGCAACCCGGTGCAGCTCGACACCTCGGAGATCTCCGGCTACCTCGAGGGACGGGTAGTGCTGGTGACGGGCGCGGGG
Organism: Oceanithermus desulfurans; assembly: GCF_014201675.1. Taxonomy (NCBI): domain Bacteria; kingdom Thermotogati; phylum Deinococcota; class Deinococci; order Thermales; family Thermaceae; genus Oceanithermus; species Oceanithermus desulfurans. The sequence goes on from NZ_JACHEZ010000007.1 coordinate 37,189, forward strand.
GGCTCGATCGGTTCCGAGATTGTCCGCCAGGTGGCGCGCTTCCGCCCCCGCCGCATTCTCTTGCTGGGCCGGGGCGAAAACAGCCTCTACCAGATCGAACGAGAGCTCGAACGCACCTGGCCCGAGCTCGACTGGCGCACCATCGTTGCCGACGTACGTGATCGCGAGAAGATGCGGCACGTCTTTACCGCCTACGCCCCCGAGGTGGTCTTCCACGCGGCCGCCCACAAGCACGTTCCCATGATGGAGGCCAACCCCGACGAGGCGGTATTCAACAATGTCGGGGGAACCAAGAATGTCGTCGGATTGGCGCTCGAGCACGGTGTCGTGCGCTTTGTCAACATCTCCACCGATAAGGCCGTCAACCCCACCTCGGTCATGGGGGCTTCCAAGCGCGTAGCCGAATACCTGGTACAGTGGGCCGCGCAGCGGGCAAAGCCGGGCCAGGCGTTCGTCTCGGTGCGCTTTGGCAACGTGCTGGGCAGTCGGGGTAGCGTGATTCCGCTGTTCAAGGAGCAGATCGCCAGCGGTGGCCCAGTGACCGTGACTCACCCGGAGATGACGCGCTACTTCATGACCATCCCTGAGGCTGCCCAGCTCGTCCTTCAGGCAGGTGGGCTAGGAAACAACGGGTCGGTCTACGTGCTGGATATGGGCGAGCCAGTGAAGATCGTTGATTTGGCGAAAGACCTCATCCGTCTCTCGGGTTTTCAACCCGATGAAGATATCTCGATTGTGTTTACCGGGATGCGGCCGGGTGAAAAGCTGTTTGAGGAGCTGCTGACAGCTGAGGAAGGCACTGAGGCTACGAAGCATGAAAAGATCTTCGTGGCGCGCACTCATGGGATGCCTGAGGAGGCGCTGAGCCACTTGGTAAAAGCGCTCTTTGATGCCGCGGTTGCACGTGATGTCGAGAGAATTCAGGGCGCTTTTCGTGAGCTGATCCCTACCTACGAGCCCAAGGGCTTTGAAGCCTGAGGGGAGAATTGTCTGATCGGGAACTTATCGCCAGGTGGGGGTGGGGATTAATCCTTTGTCCCCCAGAAAGCTGTGAAACCGATTAGGACGACCCGTCCACAACGCGAAAAGCCTTACTTTTCCCAGGCAAGAATGACGGGGGCGGCTGCAGACATGGCTACAGTCTATAGGCAAAGGCGGAGGGGACCGGTGCGCGCGAGTCCGTCTGACCGCTACAGCCGCCACTCTTCTTGACGGGCGGAGACCCGGCCCCGCACTGCAGACCCAAAGCCCACACCGCGTCGGGGTACAATTCACGGCATGAGGGTATTGGTAACCGGAGGCGCGGGGTTCATCGGCAGCCACATCGTGGACGCCTTGCTGGAAAAAGGTGTGGACGTCGCGGTGCTGGATGACTTTTCTTCGGGGCGGCGCGAAAACCTGCCCGAGGGGGTGCCCGTCTACGAGGTGGACGTGCGCGACCCCGAGGCGGTTCGGGCGGCGTTCGCGGAGTTCGCGCCCACCCACGTCAGCCACCAGGCGGCACAGATTTCGGTAGCGGTCTCGGTGAAGCAGCCCCTGCGGGACGCCAGCGTCAACGTTTTGGGCGGGCTCAACGTGCTCGAAGCCGCCCGCGAGGTCGGGGTCCGGCACGTCGTTTTCGCCTCCACCGGCGGCGCCATCTACGGCGAGGTTCCCGAGGGTGAACGGGCGGACGAGTCCTGGCCGCCGCGCCCGGCCAGCCCCTACGCGGCCGCCAAGGCGGCGTTCGAGGGCTACCTCGAGGTCTACCACCGGCAGTTTGGCCTACGTTACACCGCGCTGCGCTACGGCAACGTCTACGGTCCGCGCCAGGATCCGCACGGCGAAGCCGGCGTGGTGGCCATCTTCGCGCGGCACCTGCTGGCGGGAAAACCCGTCACCGTCTACGCGCGCCGTGAGGCAGGGGACGACGGGGGAGTGCGCGACTACGTCTACGTGGGCGACGTGGTGGCGGCCAACCTGATGGCGCTCGGCGGTGATCTGGAGGGTGTGTACAACGTGGGTACCGGCCGCGGCCGTTCGACCCGTGAGGTGCTGCGGACCGTCGCCCGGGCGTTGGGGGTCGAACCCCGGGTCGAGCCGGCCGGCGTGCGGCCCGGGGACCTGGAGCGCAGCGTGCTCGACCCGAGCCGGCTTGAATCCTCGGGCTGGCGGGCCGAGGTGGCGTTCGACGAGGGCATCCGCCGCACCGTGGAGTGGTTCAAGGAAAACCCTTTCTAACCCGGGCCCGTAGTATCTTGGCCTCATGAAAGGCCTCATCCTCGCCGCGGGCCGGGGTACGCGGCTGCGTCCCCTCACCCACACCCGCCCCAAGCCGGTGATCCGGGTCGCGGGGCGGCCCATCATTCACTACGCGCTCGAGAACCTCAAGGGTGCGGGCGTGCGCGAGATTGGCGTCGTGGTGTCGCCCGACACCCACGGCGACGTGCAGGCGGCGCTGAACGGGGTGGCCGGGGTCGAGGTCAGCTACGTTCTGCAGGAGGAGCCCCAGGGGCTCGCCCACGCCGTCGGGGTGGCGCGCACATGGCTGCAGGACGACCCCTTCGTGCTCTATCTGGGTGACAACCTTTTCGAGCGCGGCATCGCCCCCTTCGTCGAGGCCTTCCGGCGGGGCGGTCCCGCCGCCGTGGTGGCGCTGGCGCGCGTGGAGGATCCGCGCCAGTTCGGCGTGGCCCAGGTGGAAGGGTCGCGCATCCTGCGCCTGATCGAAAAGCCCGCCGAGCCCCCTTCGGACCTGGCCGTGGCGGGGGTCTACGTCTTCGACACCCGCATCCACGACCTGATCGAAGGGCTCGAGCCCTCTGCCCGTGGCGAGTACGAGATCACCGACGCCATCCAGCGCCTCATCGACGACGGACACGAAGTCCAGGGCCTGCCCATCGAGGGCTGGTGGAAGGACACGGGTCGCGCCGAGGACCTGCTCGACGCCAACCGGCTGCTGCTCGCCGGCATCGAACCCGGGAACGACGGACACGTGGAGGAGAGCCGCCTGATCGGCCGCGTGGTGATCGAGAAGGGCGCGACGGTGCGGCGCTCGACCGTGATGGGGCCGGCGTTGATCGCCGCCGACAGCCTGGTGGAAGACGCCTTCGTGGGCCCCTTTACCGCCGTAGGCCCGGGGGCCGAGGTGCGCGGTTCCGAGGTGGAGTACTCCATCGTGGCCGACCGCGCCGTGATCGAAGACGTGCCCACGCGCCTGCAGGAGTGCGTGATCGGCGTGGGGGCGCGGGTTACCTCGCGCGCGGGCCTGCCGCGGGCCCACCGGCTGGTGCTGGGCGACGAGTCGCGGGTCGAGATCGGTTAGATTCCGGACGCCTGGGGAAACGGAACGGGTACAATCATGGCATGCGAAGCGCCCTCGTCGGGCTGGCCCTGCTGGTCCTTACCGCGCCGCTCATGGCGGCGCAGGTGACCACCCACGACTTCTTCCGCCTCACCCAGACGGTCTCGCGTTCGGCCAGCACCCCGGGAGCCTGGCGCTACAGCGTATCCCCGCGCACCAAGGAGGCGCGGGCCTACTGGGAGGCGGCGCTGGAGGGCTGGCGCCGGTCGCTGAAGATCGGTCTGCGCGTCAAGCTGGGGGCCTACGAGGTGGTGCCCACCGAAAAGGGGCTGCGGTTGCTTCCGTTTTGCGCCGAGGTCCACCCGGGCTGCTTCTCCCGCCCCGGGCTGCCGCCGGGTCTGCAGGCGTGGAAGCTGGACCTGGTGCTGCTCGACCTGCACAACACCCTGGACCTGGCGCTGGCGGACGCCCGGAAGCACGCCAAGCCCTACCCGGCCACGGTCACGCTCTCCAAGTTCCTGCGCTTCACGGTGCACCCGGACGGCCGCATCGAGGTCGCACCGTACGGCTGGAAGCCCTAGGAGGCGCCGGGTCGGGTCTTTACCCTGACGCGCGGGCGCCGCAGCCGCTCGGGCGTCCGCGGCGACAACCCCCCTCCGGCCTGCGGCCACCTCCCCCGAGAGGGAGGCAAAGAGTAAGCTTGTGGCCTGTGGCTTGTGGTGCGTAGTACCTCGTAGGTGCGGACCCGTGGGCCTGCCCGAGCCGTGCGGAGAAGCGAGCGGGCCTGTGGCCTGTGGAAGTACCTTGATCGACATTCGGTACAGACCGAACGGGTAGGGGACTTCAACCCCCTTGTGTTCCCGTGTCGGCAGCGACCGAGCCCCGGCATCCCTTCCGGCATGGACCCCGGATCTCGGCGGCGGGGCCGCCTCGTCCGGGGAATCGAGAGAAGCGGTGTGTGGCTTGTAGCTCGTGGCCTGTAGTTGGCCCATTGATGGTAACTCTGCCTTCGGAGTAGCCCACGGCATGGACCCAGGATTTCGGCGGCGGGGCCGCCTCGTCCGGTGACTCGGTGGTGCGTTGGGAGGGGTGGGTAGGGAAAGAAGGGCATGGCGTGCCCCGCACTTAGCGACCTGCGCCCCTCTTCGTCATCCCCGGCCGAGGGAGCGCTGGCCGCGCGGCCCGGGGTCTTGTTAGGCGCTGCCCTCATCCTCTTTTCGTCATCCCCGACGAGGCGCGGAGCGCCAGGATCGGGGATCTTGCCGGCGCGGAGTACGCCAAACTAACCGTTGTGCTGTCGTCACCGTTCGCATTGCGAGTCACCGCTCCCGTAACGACGCGCTCTAAGATTCCGGCTCTCGCGGGCCGGGTGGCCCGCTCGTCCGGAATGACGGGTCTTATTGAGGGGTACGTCAATATTCCGAGCCTCCCCGGACCCGATCCGGGCCCGTTCCGGACCGGATCCGGGATCTCGCGGGCCACATGGCCCGCTCGTCCGGAAGGACGGATAGGGGTGGTGCGCAGTTCGTAGTTCGTGGTGCGTAGTAGGTGGCGGAAGGGAGCTCGAAAGAGAAGGAGCGGGCGTAGCGGATGAGAACGGAAGCCCGCCGGCCGTTTCTTCGCGATCCCAAAGCCACGAAGACCCCCCATGCTTCCGCGCCTCTTCATCTCCTGTTCTTGCACCCACCCCCTACGCCCTCCTGCCGTCATCCCCGACGAGGCGCGGAGCCGGGACCGGGGATCTTGCCGGGGCTGCTGCGCGCCCTTCGCCCTTAGCCCTCCCAAACGGACCGGACTGACGTGCTGGGTGGGGGATCCCGTGGTCCGGTATGGTTGCGGGGGCGCTTCGGGCTCCGCCGGTGAGCGGTAGAATGCCCGCATGTCCGGCAGCGCGCGCGTTTTTCTGCTCTTCACCTTCGCCTACTTCCTCTCCTACTTCTTTCGCTCGGCCAACGCCGTGATTGCTCCCGACCTCACGCGCGAGCTGGGCCTTGACGCGGCGACCCTGGGGCTGATGACCAGCCTCTTCTACCTCGCCTTCGCGGCGGTGCAGCTGCCGCTGGGAGGCGCGCTCGACCGCTGGGGCCCGCGCTGGGTCACGCCGGCGCTGATGCTCGCAGGAGCGGCGGGCAGCTGGGTCTTCGCGGCGGCGCACACGGTGGAGGGGTTGATGCTGGGCCGCCTGCTCCTGGGGGTGGGCATGGCAGGCATCCTCATGGGAGCCTACAAGGCCTTCAGCCGCTGGTTCCCCGCCGGGCGCTTTGCCACCGTGGCCGGCTGGCTGGTGGGCATCGGCAGCGCCGGGGCACTGGCCTCGGGCACGCCGCTGGCCTGGCTGGCCGAGGTGCTGGGCTGGCGCAACGTCTTTTTCTGGGGCGGGTGGGTGATCGCGCTGTCGGCGCTGGCCATCACCCTGGGGGTGCGCAACACCCCACAGGGCGACCGCCTCGAGCCCGGACCGCGCACGGGCGGCCTGCTGGCGGTGTTCGCGAGCCCCGTCTTCTGGAGCATGGCGGGGATGAACCTCTTCGTGGTAGGCGCCTTCCTGGGCATCCAGACGCTCTGGGCCGGGCCCTACCTCTACCAGGTGCACGGCATGGACCCGATCACCGTGGGCAACCTGTTGCTGGTCCTCAGCTTCGGCGCCCTCGTGGGCTTCCTCGGCAACGGCTGGATCGCCGACCGCGTGGGCGTACCGCCAACGATCCTGGCGCTGGGCGCCGGCTTCGTGACCCTCGTGGGGGTGCTCGCCTGGGGGGCTGAGGGGCTGGGGCCGCTGGCTCTGGGGGTGCTGCTCTTCGCCCTGGGCTACACCGGGACGGTGGGGGTGATCCTGCTGGCCTACGCGCGGCTCGCCTTTCCGACCTGGCTCACCGGGCGGGCCACGACCGCGGTCAACCTGTTCGGCATCGGGGGCACCTTCCTGGTGCAGTGGGGGATGGGGGCGGTGATCCAGCGCTTCCCGCGCACGGACGGGGCCTACCCGCCCGAGGCCTTCGGCGCCGCCTTCGGAACCGCGGCGGTGCTGGGGGCGCTGGCGTTGGTGGCGTTCGCCCTGGGGCGCCGGTTCGACCGAAAGGAGGAACAAAGATGATCGTACGCATGGGACGCGGTGGGTTCCGCACGAAAAGGCCGCGGCCTACCGCGCCTTCCTGAACGAACGGGCAGTGGCCGACTACCGCGGTACGCCGGGGAACCTGGGGGTGTTCGTCCTCGAGCGCTCCACGGCGGACGCCGTCCACTTCGTCACCCTCACCTACTGGACCGACCTGGAGGCGATTCGCGCCTTCGCGGGGCGAACCCGTCGAGCGGGCCAAGTACTACCCCGAAGACCGCGACTTCCTGCTCGAGTTCGAGCCCGAGGTGGTCCACTACGAGGTGGCGGGCGGCGCCGGGGGCGTGCGGTTGGGATCCTGACCCAACGGAGGGGGGCCGCGCGCGGCGGCCCCGTTTCTGGTGGCGGTGGGCGGACTTGAACCGCCGACTCCACGATTATGAGTCGTGTGCTCTAACCAGCTGAGCTACACCGCCAGGCTGGGCCACACGGCCCATAGGCGAGTTTAGCTCAGGGCCGGAAGGGGGTCAAGGTGAGGCTTTTGCGCCGCTCGCCAGCCAACCCGCGAAAGCGTTGACCGCGTCCTGCTCCAGCAGCCATTGCGGCTGTTCGAGCGCCGCTTCCAGGAAGCGCCGCACCAGCTCGGCGTCGGCGGTGGCCATCAGCTGGGCCACGCTCTTGCCCTGAAAGGGGCCGGCGGGCAGCGGTTTGGCGAAGCGCTCGATGCGCCCGGCGCTCGGGGCGGCCGCGCGCACGGCCCCGAGCAGGGCCGCGATTAGGCGCTCCGTGCCGTCCGGGGCGGCCAGCTCCTCGGGGGTGAGCAGGGGCGTACCCCCAAGCCCCAGGGGGACGACCTCCTGCCCCAAGAGCCGCCGCGCCAGGTGGCCTTGCTCCACCCGCAGCTCGGCCTCGGCGCTCTGGCCGGCGTAGCGGACGGTGACGCGGTAACGGCCCGGCTCGGCGAGCGTCACCGGGGCGAGCTCGCGGGTCCAGTCGGAGGTGAGCGGGGGCAGGGTCACCTCGTTGCGCGCGTGGGCGACCACGCCCGCGTCCGAACGCACCTCGACCTCCACCGGGCCGCTCGGCAGGTAGCCGCTGGTTTCGGCGCGCAGCCGCGGCCGCACCGCCTCGCCAGCGCCGACCTCGAAGCCGACGTTCAGCGGCCCCAGGTGGAAGCCCAGCAGCTCGAGCCGGGTCTCGACGCGCTCCAGCGCCGCCAGGGCCTCGCGCGCCAGCGGGGCCAGCGAGTGGTCGGGGTGCTCGGCCAAAAAGCCCGCGTAGGCCTGCCGGGCCTCCCCGGCGCGGCCGGTGCGCTCGAGCAGGAAGCCCTGCCAGTAGAGCAGGTCGGTGCGGTGGGTCTTGGCCAGGTCCTCGAGCGCCATCGAGGCGACCCCTTCGTCGTCGAGGCGCAGCGCCTGCAGGTAATGCGCGAAGGCGCGGTCGTGGTCGCGCGCCAGCGCGTAGAAGAGGCCCAGGTTGTAGGCGGCCGTGGGGCCTGGGGCGATCCGCATGGCCCGCAGCGAGGCGGCGATGGCGCCGGGCAGGTCGCCCTGCAGGTAGCGCGCCCAGCCAAGGTTGGTCCAGTAGAGGTCGTTTTCGGGGTCGAGCTCCAGGGCGCGCTCGAGCGCCCGGACGGCCCCGTCCGCGTCGTCCGCGTCGAAGGCGGCGAAGCTGAGTTCCTCCCAGCCCAGGGGCAGCTCCGGGGCTGCGGCGGTGAGGCGCTGCGCCGCCTGGACCCAGGCCGGGTCGTCGAGCGCCCGCAAGAGCAGCAGCGCCCCCGCCAGGTCGAGGGCGCGGTCGGAGCCAAGGAGCGCCAGGGCGCGCTCGCGCGCGGCGGGGCGGTCGTCCTGGGTGATGGGGAAGAAGGCCTTCCACACGGGCCCCATCCCGGCGTCGCTCATGGCCTCGGGGTCCTTGCGGTGGGCCCAGTAGTCCACGACGCCCGGCGGCAGCCCCAGCGCGGCCAGATCCGCTCCGTGGGCGAACAGGCCCTTGACCGCGGCGATCTCGGCCTCGAGCCGGGCCCGCGGGCGCGGCTCGAGCTCCGCGAGCCCCCGCGCCGCAGCCTCCACGTCCCCGTCGAGCAGCCGGGTGAGCGCGCCGTCGAGCTGCGGCGTCAGAACCAGCGGACGCCGGGGCGCCTCCACCTTGAGCGCCAGCCAGTCGGCGAGCAGCTCGGGCTCGCTGAAGCGGGCGCGCTCGGGTCCGGCGGGGCCGTAGAGGTGGGCGTCGAGCCAGCCGTCCGCGGTCACCCGCCCCACCAGCACCCAGTCGGCCCCGGTGGCCTCGTAGACCAGCCGCGCTCCGCCGGGTCCGTACAGCGTCCCCACCAGGTAGCCCCAGCCCTGCGGCCAGGGGGTTTCGGGAAGGGTGAGTTCGGCCAGCACCGGCGAGGGGGCTTCCACGCGGTCGGCCAGGGCGAGCGCCAGGGCGCCGCCCCCCGGTCCGTCGAAGGGAAGCACCAGGCCCGCGGCCAGGCCGAGGCCGAAAAACGCCCCGAGGGCGATGAGCAGTCTTCGCATAGCCCCAAGTCTACCGGCTGGGGGTTAAGGGGGCATGGGAGTTGAGGGGTTAACCCGGGAATGCGATACTGGTTAACGATGCGACCCGACGCGTTGTTGCTCGAGCTCGACGAGGCCTTCACCAGCGGCGAGGCGCTGGCCCGCCGCCTGGGCGTGAGCCGGGTGGCCGTGCACAAGCGGGTGCAGCGGTTGCAGCAAGCGGGGTACCCGGTGGAGTCGGGGCCGCGCGGCTACCGGCTCAGGCCGGGCGCACCGGCGCCGCGGCCGCTTTTGCGGCGCTACGCGGGGCCGCTTCTGGACGAGGTCGTCTACCTGGCCGAGACGACCTCCACCCAGGACGCCGCGCGCGAGCTCGCCGAGGCGGGCGCCGCGGAGGGCGCGCTGGCCGTGGCCGAGCGCCAGACCGCGGGCCGCGGCCGCCGCGGCCGCACCTGGCTGAGCCCCACGGGCGGCCTCTACTTCTCGCTGGTCCTGCGCCCCGAGCTGCCCCTGGTCGCGTTGCCGCTCGTCTCGCTGGCCGCGGGGGTGGCGCTGGCCGAGGCCGCCGGCGTGGGCGGCCTCAAGTGGCCCAACGACCTGCTCGCCCCCGACGGGCGCAAGCTCGCGGGGGTGCTCGTCGAGGCCGACCTGCGCGGCGAGGAGGTGCGCTACCTGGTGCTGGGGGTGGGGGTGAACCTCGAGCCCCCGGGCCTCGAGGGTGCGGCCGGGCTCGCCGAGTTCGGCGCCGCGGCGCGCGCCGACGTGCTGGCGCGCTTCCTGGCGGCGCTCGAGCCGTTGTACCTGGCCCTGCCCGACCCCGAGCCGGTGCGCACGGCCTGGCGGGCGCGCTCGGTCACCCTCGGGCGGTCGGTGCGGGTGCACACCCCGGCCGGCCCCAAGGAGGGCACGGCCGTGGACCTGGAAGAGGACGGTTCCCTGGTGCTCAAGACGCCGCGGGGCAAGCGGACCCGCGTGAGCGCGGGCGACGTGGAATGGATAGGAGGCTTCGTATGAACGCAACGACGGCTTTGGTTCCTTCGGTCTTTGATCTGAACACGACTTCGCGGCGGGCGCTGGCGGTGGCGCTGGGTGCGGGCTTCGTGGCCCTGCTGGCGCAGGTGGCCCTGCCGCTGCCCTTCACCCCGGTGCCCGTCACCCTGCAGACGCTGGGCGTGCTGCTCGCCGGCGCGGCGCTGGGGAGCCGCCTGGGGGCGCAGGCCCTGCTGCTCTACCTGGCCGCGGGCGCGGCGGGGCTGCCCGTCTTCGCCGGCGGGGGCGCGGGGGTGGGCTGGCTCGCCGGCCCCACGGGCGGCTACCTGCTGGGCTTCGTCGCCGCGGCCTGGCTTGCGGGCGCCCTCGTCGAGCGCTTCGCCGCCGACCGCCGGCCGCTGCCGGCCTTTCTGGCCATGCTGGCGGCCGGCGCGGCGATCTACGCCTTCGGCCTCGCGGGCCTCGCCGGCTGGATGGCGCTCGCGGGGAAGACGGTCAGCCTGCCGGGATTGCTGGCGCTGGGGTTCTGGCCCTTCGCGCTCGGCGACCTGCTCAAGGCGGGGCTGGCGGCGGTGCTGCTGCCCGCGGCCTGGAAGGGGCTGGGCCGCTCGGGCAGAATCTAGGGTGAGGAGGTGAACGCGCCATGACCGTGGACGTTCCCGAGGTTCCCCGCGAAGAAGAGGTGAGGCTGCCGGCCGCGGAGACGGCGCTCATCGTGGTGGACATGCAGAACGACTTCGCCCACCCCGACGGGGCGCTCTTCGTGCCCGACGCCGAAGCGTCGATCCCGCGGATCCGCGCGCTGCTAGACAAAGCGCGCGCGGCGGGGGCGCGCGTCGTCTTCACCCAGGACTGGCACGCCGAGGACGACCCCGAGTTCCGGATCTGGCCGCGGCACGCGGTGGCCGGGACCTGGGGGGCCGAGATCGTGCGCGAGCTCACCCCCCTTCCCGACGAGACCCGCATCCAGAAGCTGCGCTACGACGCCTTCTACGGCACCCCGCTCGAGCACCTGCTGCGTCTCTGGGGGGTGAAGCACGTGGTGGTGGTGGGCACCGTGGCCAACATCTGCGTGCTCCACACCGCCGGCTCGGCGGCGCTGCGCTGGTTCGAGGTGGTGCTGCCCGAAGACGGCACCAGCGCGCTCGCGCCCTTCGACCTGGCCGCGGCGCTGCGGCAGGTGAGCTTCCTCTACCAGGGCAAGGTGACGACGGTGGAGGGGGTGAAGTTCGCGTAGTCGGGTTGTGGGATGTAGGGGGTGGGAGGTAGGAATCAATAACCCACGTCCTACCTCCCACACCCCACTTCCGGCTCAGCCATGCACCTCTCCGAACGCACCGCCCACCCCGAGGCGCTGGCGCAGCTGGCCCGGGATCCGGTGATGGCCCGGCTGATCGAGCGCCACGGCCCCTACCGCTGGGGGCTGCACCCGGTCTTTCCCGCGCTGGTGCGGGCCGTCGTGGGGCAGCAGCTCTCCAACGCGGTGGCGCGGACGATGTTCCGGCGGGTGCAGCAGGCGACGGGGCTCGAGCCCGAACGGCTGCTCGCGTTGGGCGAGGAAGGGCTGCGGGCGCTGGGCCTGGCCCGCGCCAAGGGGCGCGCCCTCGAGGAGCTGGCGCGGGCGCAGCTGGAGGGGTACTTCGCGGGGCTGCACACCCTGTCCGACGAAGAGGCGGCGGCCCGGCTGGTGCGGCTGCGCGGCGTCGGCCCCTGGACGGCGCAGATGGTGTTGATCTTCAGCCTCGGGCGTATGGACGTCTGGCCCACCGGCGACCTGGGGATGGTGCGCCAGGCCGAGCGGCTCTACGGCCTCGCGAGCCGCGCCGAGGTCGAGGCGCTGGGCGAGCGCTTCCGCCCCTGGCGTTCGGCGGCCGCCCACTACCTCTGGGCCGAGACCGACGCCTGAGCCGCCCAAGTGTCCCCGTGGGCACACAAGCGGCCGTGGGCGGCGCGCTGGAGCCTGGACGCGGTGATGGAGCGCGGGCCCGGGGCTTGGCCCGAGCCCGCGCCAGTGGTGGTGAGCCGTGTCGATGATTGAAGCCGCCTGGTCAGAGCGACCGCGAACTTGATGCGTAGGGGGTGCTAACGCACGTAGAGGAGGCGGAACGTGGCGTCGGTAAGGGTACCGGAAGCATTCCGGCATTCCACTAGGATACGCACGTCTGGCTTCCAGGCCCCCTCATTCTTAAGGCTCCAGCTCTCGCAACGCACCCCGGTGTCGTCCCTCGTGCTGGCCACGACGGTTCCATACGGCAGGTTGCCGTCGGTGAGGTTCTCGAACACGACCGTGTACTGACCCGTTCCGTCGCGGGTCGCCGAGATGTTGCCGCCCGAGGAGCTGAAGGACCAGTCCATGTCCACCGAAAGGGTGCTACCGTTCCAGCGCACGAGCGCCCTCCCCATCGCTCCGGCTTGGCTTGCCAGGGCCTTTTGACCGGGTCCCACCGCTGAAAGTTTTTCTTCGTGCGCGGCCACCTTGCTTTCCAACTGGTCCACCGCCGCCTTGAGGGCCTGGAAGTTCTCGTTCATCTTCGCGGCGCTCAGCACCTCGCCACTGGAAAAGCTGTTGGGGATCGTCACCGCCAGGCCCCACAGGCCCAGGGCGGCGAGGAAGATACCCAAAAGGGTGTACTTGGTCTTTTGCAGCATGATGCGCTCCAATACTTAAAAAAAATCGAGAAGGTCGAAAGGCCTAGGGTCCGAACAGGGTACCGGCATCGTCGAAGGTACAGCCGGAGTGGTCGAACTCGGCTGGGCTGGGGCAGGCGCTCCCGCCTCCGCCGCCATTTCCGCCGCTACCGCTTCCGCCGCAGGCCGCCAGCGCCAAAAGCAGCAGCACCAGCGCGAACGACGCCGCAAATTTCCGCTTCATGCTTCGCCTCCCGGACCCAGGCTAGCCAAGGGGGCGTTACCGAAGCGTTTCAAGTGCGGCAACGCCCCGGCCGATCGTTCAGCGCCGTTGGCCTCCCACGACCGGCGGTGCAAGCTGCTAGGCTGGAGCCATGGCCGAATCCCTCGACGTGCTGGCCCTGGGCGACTTCGCCTGGGACGTGCTCATTCACACCGACGCGCCGCTTGCCCCCGGGGGCGACACCTTCGGTCAGGTGGAGCTGCAGCCCGGCGGCAGCGCCGCCAACGTGGCCGTCTGGGCGCGGCGTTGCGGCGCCCGAGCGGGTTTCGTGGGCAAGATCGGGCGCGACCGGTTCGGGGAGCTGGCCCGCGAGAATCTGGCCGAGGAGGGGGTGGAAGCCCGGCTCAGCGAGACCTCGAGCCGGCCCACCGGGGTGGTGGCCGTCTGGGTGGACCACACCGGACAGCGTTCGATGGTCTCGGGGCAGGGAGCCGACTTTCTGCTCACCGAAGCCGACCTGCCCACCGATCTGGAGAGCGCGAACCACCTGCACCTCACCGGCTGGTCGCTCTTTACCGATCCGCCGCGTAAGGCGGCCCTGAGCGCGGCGAGGCGCGCCAAGGCCGCCGGGCGCACGCTCTCGCTCGACCCCGCCTCGTTCCAGCTCATCGAGGAGGCGGGCCCCTCCGCCTTCGTGCGCATGACGGCCGCCCTCGACCTTGACGTGGTCTTTCCCAACTACGACGAAGGCCGCATCCTCACCGGCGAACGCGACCCCGAGGCCATGGCGCGCCGCCTCGCCGAGCTCTATCCCAGCGCCGTCGTCGCCCTGAAGCTCGACGCCAAGGGCGCGCTCGTGGGCAAAGACGGGCGCTTCACCCACCTGCCCCCCACCCCCGACCGGGCCACCGACGCCACCGGCGCGGGCGACGCCTTCGCCGGCGCCTTCCTGGCGCGCTGGGCTCGGGGGCAGGGGCCGGAGGAGGCGGCCCGCTTCGCCGTGGTGGTCTCCGGCTGGGTGGTGGCGCGGCGCGGGGCCCGGCCGCCGCTGGACGCGCGCATGAAGGAGCACTGCGGTGTTTCGTGACGAAGACCTGAACCTCAAACCGCTGGTTCCCCTGGCCGAAAGCCGCGAAGGGGGCGAGGTGGCCCGCCTGCGCGCGCGGCTTGCGGCGGGGGAGGACCGGCCCGAGGCCTGGGTGGTGCCCGCCTGGGTGGAGGAGGAGTTCTACCGCCTGAACAACCTGCAATTCCAGATCGAGCGGCTCTTCGCCGGGGTCTGGGGGGTGCGGGTGGACGAGGAACGGCTGGCGCGCGCGGCCGCGGAGGCGGCGCGGCTGGTGCGCACGTCCTACCTGGTTTCCGAGCGGGGCGAGGCGTTCGTGGCGGCCTTGCCGCCGGGGCGCTTCCGGCTCTACCGGCCCGGAGAGGTCCCCCAGGAAACCGCCGCCTCCCCCCAGGAAGCGCTGTGGGCGCTCAAGCGGCTGTGGGCGGCGCGCTGGAGCCTGGACGCGGTGATGGAGCGCGGGCCCGGGGGTTGGCCCGAGCCCGCACCGGTGGTGGTGGAAGCGCCGTGTTGGGGGCGGCCCATCCAGCCGCCCTAGCGTATGGCGACCAGGTAGAGCTCTTCCCAGCTCAGATCGACCCGCGGGTCGCCCGTTCCGGTCACGTCCCGAACGGTCACGCATTCGACCCCGACCGTGCTGTCGCTTCCGTCGAACAACACGTGGTCCACCCGGCAAGTCAGGCCCTGGTCGGCGAGGCCGAGCCCACCGGGGGTGACCAGAATTGCCGCGTCGCTGAGGTCGAGGCCCGAGAAGGTAAATGTTGCGTACTTGTTGCTGGCGTCGAATTCCAGGGTAACGTTGCCGGCAGGGTTGAAGCTTTGCACCAAGGCGCCCTGGTCTTGCCTGGCGTAGGCCAGCACCCCCGCTGCCGAGGTGAGCGCTTTCTGGCCCGCCTGCACTTCGCTGAGTTTCGCCTCCAACGCGTCCACCGCCGCCTTGAGGGCCTGGAAGTTTTCGTTCATCTTGCTGGCACTCACCACCTCGCCGCTCGAAAAGCTGTTGGGAATCGTCACCGCCAGGCCCCACAGGCCCAAGGCGGAGAGAAAAGCCCCTAAGAGAACGTATTTGGTCTTCTGCAGCACGGTTGCCTCCTCGAGATGCCCAGGGCCGCACCGCCCTTGGTGCGGGTGCCGGGCGCATGCAGCTACTTACGGTCCACTTACTTGACGACGAGCACGGTAAACGCCGCGTCGACCGGGTTGCCCGTCGCGACGTCGTAGCACTCGACGCTGACCTGCGTCTGGTTCCAGAAGCCGATGGTGCAGCGTGACATGGGGTCGCCGTCCGTGATCATGACGGTCCCGCGCATGAGATCAAGCCCCGGGAACGTGACGAAATACAACCCCGTTGCGCTTTTGCTGGAAGTGACCGCCGATCCCGAAGAGTCGAAGTTGGCGTCGGGCCACAGCGTTCCGTCGGCGTTGACCAGAGCGTAGCCGAACTGGCCCGTCTTGGAAGCCACGGCCTTCATGCCTGCCTGTACGGTGCTCAGCTTGTCCTTCAGGTCGGCGTTGTCGGCCTCCAGCGCCGCCACCTTGCTCTCCAGCGTGTCCACCGCCGCCTTGAGGGCCTGGAAGTTCTGGTTCATCTTGCTGGCGCTCACCACCTCGCCGCCCGAAAAGCTGTTCGGGATCGTCACCGCCAGGCCCCACAGGCCCAAAGCGGCGAGGAAGATGCCGAAAAGGATGTACTTGGTCTTTTGCAGCATGGTCGCCTCCTTACTCAAAGGCATCGGGAAACTCGGGGCCTAGGGGCCGAACGTGGTGCCGGCGTCGTCGAAGGTGCAGCCAGCGTGGTCGAACTCGGCCGGGCTGGGGCAGGCGTTCCCGCCGGACGGGGCGCCCGGGCCGCTGCAGGCGGCCAGCACCAACAACAGCAGCGCCAGCGCGAACGACGCCGTAAGGTTTCGCTTCATGCCTCACCTCCCGGACGGAAGGTAGCAAAGCGGGCGTTACGGCAGCGTTACAGGCTGGGTGGGTCAGGGGCGTTCCAGCTCGCGCAGCAGTTCTGCCGCACGGTCGTGGTGCAGGCGGTCGGGGACGCTTTTCACCGGCAGCGCGAGCGCCGCTTCGAGCTGCTTGCGGGCGGCCTCGGGCCGGCCCAGCTGCATCAGCGCGAAGCCGTAGTTCTTGCGGATCTCGACGCTGTCGGGCTCAAGGGTCACGGCCCACTCGAAGAGCGGCACCACCTCGCCCAGCGAAGCGCCGTAGAGCCAGCCGAAGCCGCGCTTGGCGAGCTGCAGGTGCCAGAGCGCCAGGCCCATCACCGCGCGGGCGTGGCCCGCGTCGAGCTCGAGCGCGCGCTCGAGGTTGCGCTTGATCTCGCTGGCGAGGCCGAGTTTGGCGAGCACGCCCACGAAGCGGATCACCTCGGCCTGGGCGTGGGCCAGCTGGTAGTAGCCCTCGGCGGCGTCGGGGAAGAGCCGGATGGCGCGGCGCGCGGTTTCCTGGGCGCGCTCGAGCCACGCCCGCCGCTCTGCGTCGCTCTTTGCGCGGTACTGGGCGATCAGGTTGGCCGCTTCGGCGGCGGCGGCGAGGTCGCCCAGCCGCTCCGCGCCCCGACCCTGGGTCCAGGCGGCCTCGAACTCGCCGAGCTGGAGCAGCACCCGCGGAGCGGGCGCCTGGGCCAGGACCGGGGCGAAGAGCAGGAGCAGCAGCGCGAGCGGACGGATACGCATCGGGGGTATTCTAGCAAGTCCGCGGCCGCGGCGGTCGGTTCCCGGGCTCGTGGCTTCGCGCCAGGCCGCGGCCCGCACGGCGTTACGGTCGTGCGGCGGGCCGGCCCGTAGACTGGGGCGGGAGGGAAACCATGTTCGTTACCATCAACCGGATTCCGGTCAACCCCGAGTTCGCCGCGGCCTTCGAGGCCCGCTTCCAGGACCGCGCCCGCGCCGTGGACGAAGCCCCCGGCTTCGTGCGCAACCTGGTGCTCAGGCCCGCCGACCCCGCCACCCAGCCCTACCTGGTGCAGACCTTCTGGGAGAGCCGCGAGGCCTTCGAGGCCTGGGTGCAGAGCCCGGCCTTCCGGGAGGGGCACGCCCGCGCCGGTTCGCTGCCGCGCGAGGCGTTCCGCGGCGCGAACGAGCTCGAGACCTTCGAGGTGCTTTCCGACAGCGTCCGGCCCTGAGGGGCGGTACCATGCGGATACCGTGAAGCGCCGACTCGTCGCCGGACTGTTCCTGATCGCGCTGCTGCTCGCGGCCGTCGTCAACGCCCCCTCCTGGTTGCAGTACGCCTACGCCTGGTGGGGCCGGGCGCACGTCGAGGGGCTGCCGCAGGCCGCCGCGCCCGGTTCCGGCGAGCGGGTGCTGGTGCTGGCCCCCCACCCCGACGACGAGGTGCTCTGCTGCGGCGGCCTGCTGCGGCGCGCGCAGCAGGCCGGTGCGGAGGTGTACATCGTCTGGATGACGAGCGGCGACGGCTTCGAGATGGACGAGCTGGTGCTCGACCACGGACGGCGGCCGCGCCCGGAGGGCCTGCGCGCCCTCGGCGAACGGCGCATGCAGGAGGCGCGCGCCGCGGCGGCGCAGCTGGGGGTGCCGCAGCAGAACCTCTTCTTCCTGGGCTACCCCGACCGCGGCCTGCGCCACCTCTTCCTCGAGAACTTCTACGTGCCCTACCGCTCGCCCTACACCCGCCTCGACGCGGTCGCGTACCCGGGGACCCTGAACCCGGGAACCCCCTACACCGGGGAGGCGCTCGAGCGCGACCTCGCCGCCGTCTTTGCCCGGGTCGACCCCACCCGCGTCTACCTGCCCTCGCCCCGTGACGCCCACCCCGACCACCAGGCCACCTCGTACTTCGCCCAGCGGGTGGCGGGGCGCAGCGGGAGGATCGGGCGGCTGCGCTACTGGATCGTCCACGGGGGTCTGGAGTGGCCGTTGCCCAAGGGCTACCATCCGGGGCTGGCGCTCGAGCCCGCGCCGCGCGGCAGGGGGCTGGCCTGGCGCCGCTTCCCGCTCACCGCCGCCGAGGTGCAGACCAAGCACGCGGCCACGCTGGCCCACAAGAGCCAGCTCGACGTGCTCTCGCGCTTCATGCTCGCCTTCGTACGCACCAACGAGCTCTTCTCCCCCACGCCCTTCCCCGAACCCGGCCGCTACCCCGTCCCCTGAGGCGCCGTCGCCGCCAACCCCCCCCAAGGGGGCGTAGCCAAGCGGGCGCGGCTGCGGTATCCTACCCAGGGTTTCGGGCGCGGCCGCCCTTTCCCAAATTCCGGTCCGGATGCGTTAGGGTAGTAGAAACAGCGATGACCGAGAAGAACCCCCCCACCTGGCTGCAGCGCCTGGGGCGCTGGCTGCTCCGTGTTACCCGCTGGAAGCCGGTGATGAACCTCCCCGACGCGCCCAAGTTCGTGGCCGTGGGGTACCCGCACACCTCGAACTGGGACTTCTTCCCCGCCCTCTTCTGGGGCTGGGCCTCGGGCCTGCCCTTCAAGTGGATCGGTAAGAAGGAGCTGTTTCCGCCCCTCGTTGGCCGCCTGATGCTGGCCCTGGGGGGCATTCCCGTGGACCGCAAGAACACCCGCGGCTTCGTGGGGCAGATGGCCGACTACCTGAAGGCGCCGGGGGCGGGCGTGGTCGTGATCGCGCCCGACGGCACCCGCAAGCGTGCGCCCTACTGGCGCACCGGGTTCTACTACATGGCCCTCGAGGCCGGCGTTCCCATCGCCCTCGGCTACATCAACTACGAGCGGCGCGAGGTGGGCGTCGGCGGCTGGATCGAGCCGACGGGCGACCTCGAGGTCGACTTTGCGAAGATGCGTGCCTTTTACGAAGAGCACGGCCGCGGCCTCTACCCCGAGGCCCACACCCCGATCGTGCCGCGTCCGCGCGAAGAGCCGCGGCCGCGCGAGGAAGCGGAGGTGAGCGCATGAACCCCGACGCCCGCGAAGACCTGCTGGGGCTCACCGGCCGGGTGGTGATGATCACCGGGGCCGGCCGCGGCTACGGCCGCGCCATCGCCCACGCCTACGGGCGTAACCGGGCGACCGTCGTCGCCGTCGACCCCGATGTGGAGCTGGCCACCGCGGTGGCCTCGGAGGTGGAGGCGCTGGGGGCGACGGCGATCCCCATCCGCGGCGACATGTCCGTGGGCCTCGACGTGGCCACCACCTTCGGCAAGATCGAGGAGCTCTACGGGATGCTCGACGGCATCGTCCACGTGGCCCAGACGGTCAGCCAGACCCCCTTCGTCGAGCTGCTCGAGAGCGAGTGGTACGACCTGCTCAACGCCGACGTGAAGTCGAGCCTCTACACTTTGCAGCACGGGCTCAAGTACCTGGCCGGGGGCGGGTTCGTCGTCGTCGTCATGCCCCCCGCCGACAACTCCGAGCCCCACGTAGCCTCGATCCGCGGGGCGATGCGGGGCCTGATCGAGGGTTCGACCCGGGTCTTCCCCAAGACGGTGCGGGTCAACGGCGTGGTGCCCAGCCGCGAGGCCGCCGGCGAGGAGTACGACCTGCCGCTGGCGCGGGCGGTGGTGGCGCTGGGCTCCACCGTTTCCGAGGGCATCCACGGCGAGGTCATCGGCGTCGAGCTGCCCCAGCCGCCGCAGCCGCCCGAGCTCTACGACATCCTCAGCGAGCTGCCCTAGCCATGAACTGCCCCTACTGCGGCTCCGAAGGCACGCGGGTCGTCGACTCGCGCCCCTCCGACCAGGGGCTGGCCATCCGCCGCCGCCGCGAGTGCGCCGCCTGCGGCCGCCGCTTCACCACCTACGAGCGACCCCAGCTCGAGCCGCTGATGGTGCGCAAGCGCTCCGGGGTGCAGGAGGCCTTCAACCCCGACAAGCTGCTGCGGGGGCTGCTGCTCGCCTGCGAGAAGCGCCCGGTCGATACCGAGGTGCTCAAGCGTTTCGCCTACCGCTTCGAAGACCAGATCGACGCCCCCGAGATCAGCACCGAGGCGATCGGCAAACGCGCCATGGCCTTTCTGCGCGAGCTCGACGAGGTGGCCTACATCCGCTTCGCCAGCGTCTACCGCGAGTTCGACAGCGTGGAGCGTTTCATCGAGGAGATCCAGCGGCTGGGAGGCGAGGGCGAGCCCTAGGCCGCCACCGGCAAAATGAGGAGGCTCTCACGCGCGCCTGAGCGCGCGTTTTTACGGTCGGCAAAAGATTCTTCGGACATATGTCCCTCCACCTAGGTCATGGACGGGGGGTTTCTTTTCACCGGATACTCAGACCGTGACGCAGTGCCCATAGTGAAAGGAGGTCAGCATGGACTACAGCTGGATTCAGATCGCGGTCGCGGCCGTGTTCCTTTCGGTCGTGATCACCCTGGTGCTGAGCCGGGGCTACGGCTGGCTCTCGCCCACCTTCTGGCGCAACGCCGCGGTGGTGAGCAGCCTGATCATGCTCTTCATCTTGATGTGGCTCACCTTCGACACCACCGAAAAGGTGCGGCCGGGCGCGAGCCAGGTGCCCACCTGGACCGTGATCAACCACGAGATCGGCCTCACCTGGAACGAGGAGAAGCGCCGCCAGGTCCCGGTGATCGGCGAGCAGACCGGCTTCTTCGGCAAGGTCTACTCCCCCGAGGAGGCCTTCGCCCTGGTCAACAAGGGCAAGATGACGCTGCAGAGCCGCAACTGCATGGAGTGCCACCAGATCCTGGGTAACGGCGCCTACTACGCGCCCGACCTGACCCGGGCCTGGCTCGACCCCTGGTGGGAAGAGCGGGTAATGCCCATGGTGGGTGCCAAGACCCACGAGGAGGCCATGAAGGTCTGGCTGATGAACCCCGAGAAGTACCCCCAGGGCCAGCGCCGCATGCCTAACCTGCACTTCACCGACGAAGAGGCGACCGCGCTGGTGGCCTTCCTCAAGTGGATGTCCGCCATCGACACCAACGGCTTTCCCCCGCGCTTCGGGGTGGCTCAGTAAGGGAGGGATGCTGTGAGCACGTTTGCACACCGCCAACCTGGCGAGCTCTACGAGTCGCAGAAGTTGGCCATCTGGTACTTCGTGGTGGCCATTGCGCTCTTCGGGGCTCAGATTATCTTCGGGCTGCTCCTGGCCTATCAGTACATCGATCCCAACTTCCTCTATCAGAAGCTGTCGTTCATGACCAACCGTACCGTCCACCTCAACGCCATGATCGTCTGGCTGCTGGTGGGCATGATGGGCGGGGTCTACTGGTTCCTGCCCATCGAGACCGGACGTGAGGTCGTCGGCATCAAGCTGGCGAAGTTCATCTGGTGGGTGATCGTCGGCGGCGTCGGCGTCGTCGTTCTCGTCTACCTGCTCGTCCAGATCGGTCCGGGCACCGCCTTCACCCTCTGGTTCATCAACGAGGGGCGCGAGTACATCGAAGCGCCCAGATGGGCCGACTTCGCCATCGTGGCCTGGGTGGCCGTCTTCCTCTTCAACGTGGTGGCCACCACGCTGGCCGCTCGCCGTATCACCGGCCTGCTGGGCGTGCTGATCTTCGACCTGGTGGCCCTGGGCGCGCTCTACACCGCGGGCATGCACTACACCGTCAACGTCACCATGGACCAGTACCTCTGGTGGTGGGTCGTGCACCTGTGGGTGGAGGCCACCTGGGAGGTGCTCGTCGGCGTGGTGATGGGCTGGAGCCTGATGTACCTGCTGGGCACCCCGCGCAAGCTGATCGAGACCTGGCTCTTCCTCGAGGTGGCCCTCGTCTTCGGCACCGGCATCCTCGGCCTCGGGCACCACTACTTCTGGATCGGCACTCCCGAGTACTGGATCGGCCTTGGCGGGTTCTTCTCGGCGCTCGAGCCCCTGCCGCTCGTGGCCATGGTGGTCCACGCCGTCTACGACGCCGGCGCCCACCGCCTGCACACCATCAACAAGCCCGCGATGATGTGGGCCGTCACCCAGGCCTTCGGCAACTTCATCGGCGCCGGCGTCTGGGGCTTCATGCAGACCCTGCCGCAGGTCAACATGTACTCCCACGGCACCCAGCTGGCGGCGGCGCACGGCCACTTCGCCTTCTTCGGGGCTTACGTAGGCACGGTGCTGACGCTCGTCTACATCGCCGTGCAGAACATCGGCAAGCGGGTGCAGATCCCGCTGGGCTCCAAGCTCTGGCCGTGGGCCTGGGGACTCTTGGTCTTCGGCATCATCGGCATCGTCGCCTCCTTCACCATCTCCGGCTTCGCGCAGACGATGATCGAGCGCGCCGAGCTGGGCAGCACCTGGAACGCCTACATCAAGTCCTACACCCACCCCTGGTACACCAACACCCACTGGTGGCGCTTCTGGATGGGGATGCTCTTCTTCCTCGGTTACGTGCTGCTGGTCTGGGACCTGCTGACCATCGGCCGCAGGCGGACGGCGAACGCCGCGGAGGGCGCGCATGATTAGCAGCCACGAGATCGCGCAGATGGTCGGGGCGATCATCATCTACGGCTTCTTCTTCGTCCTCACGGCCGGTTTGTACGCGATGTTCTACGCCATGGGCCGCCTCTTCGAGCGCCCCTGGCTGGTGAAGCTGTCCTACCTCTTCGCCGCCGCCGAGGTGCTCTCCGCGGCCGGCATGGTGGCGACGGGGTACCTGGACCGCTTCTGGGTCAACCTGATCCTCTTCTCGGCCGTGGCCTACCTCTTCATCCCCCAGGGGATGTGGTGGGTCGTGGTCAACTTCCATGCCGAGTACGAACCCGAGGAACACGTCCACTAGGAGGTGACCATGGATATTGTTCGTGTTGAAGTTTATATGGACGACGCCAGCGAGCCGCTGGTCGTCGTGACCGAGCCGCCGTTCAACGTCCGGCTCGACCCGGCGGAGATGGGCGAGGGCGAGCACGTCCTCACCGTCGTCACCCATTACCAGGGCGGCGCCAAGGACCACCACCAGTACGTCTTCGAGGTGAGCCACGAGAACAACGTCTTCGCCGGGCACATCAGCCAGGCGCCGTTGCGGGCGCCCGTCGAGGTCGAGCTCGTCGACGAGGTCGAGCGCGAAAACCCCAAGGCCCCCAGCCCGGTGCTCTACGGCCTGCTGCCGGTGCTGCTTTTCCTGCTCGTCGTGGTGGTGGCCTGGTACATCGCGGTGCGCGCCGAGAGCGCCACCGTGGACCAGCCCACGACCGTGCAGAAGATCGCCCGCTCGGTGGCGGCCGCGGCGCCGACGGCCAAGGCGGGCGCGGTCGACGGGGCGGGCCTCTACGCCGCCAACTGCGCGAGCTGCCACGGTAAGGACGGCGAGGGCATGGGCACGGTCTTCCCGGCCCTCGCCGGCAACGACGCCCTGGCCGACGCCGACTTCGTGATCCGGGCGGTGCTAAACGGCGTGCCGGGTACGGCCATGCCCGCCTTTGGCGGCCGCTTCTCCGACGAGGAGGTGGCGGCGGTGGTCAGCCACGTGCGCACCAGCTGGGGCAACGCCTACGGAGCGGTCGACGCGGCCCGGGTGGCTGCGCTGCGATAGTGCGGTGGGTTACAATAGGTTGACGACCACAACCGCACCGTGCGTTCCTGCAGGCCTAGGTTCCGACGCTTCGGAGGAAGCGAGAAGGAGGTAGGTATGCGATGGAGTAAGGCGTTAACGGTAGGCTTGGCGGCGCTGGCCCTGGGGGCCCTGGCCGTGGCGCAGGGGCTCACCCCCGAGCAGATGGAAGAAGGCAAGAAGATCTACTTCCAGCAGTGCGCGGGGTGCCACGGGGTGCTGCGTAAGGGCGCGACGGGCAAGAACCTCGAACCCGACAAGCTCAAAGCGGCCGGCAAGAACGTGGACTACCTGAAGGCGATCATCACCAACGGCTTCGGGGGCATGCCCGCCTGGGGCAAGCTCGGCATCCTCACCCCCGAGCAGATCGACCTGATGGCCAAGTTCCTGCTCTCGCCGGTCCCCGAGCCCCCGCCCTGGACCTTCGAGGACATCAAGAACAACTGGGTGGTCTACGTCCCGGTGAGCAAGCGCCCCACCCAGCCGGAGACGACCCGCAACTGGCAGAACTACTTCGGCGTGATCCTGCGCGACATGGGCCAGGTGGCCATCGTGGACGGCGACACCAAGGAGCTCGTCGGCATCGTGCCCACCGGCTACGCCACCCACATCCTGCGCTCGTCCAAG
Organism: Oceanithermus desulfurans; assembly: GCF_014201675.1. Taxonomy (NCBI): domain Bacteria; kingdom Thermotogati; phylum Deinococcota; class Deinococci; order Thermales; family Thermaceae; genus Oceanithermus; species Oceanithermus desulfurans. The sequence continues at coordinate 60,977 of NZ_JACHEZ010000007.1, forward strand.
GACGGCCGCTACTTCTACGTGATCGGCCGCGACGGCAAGGCCGAGATCATCGACCTCTGGACCAAGAAGCCCACCCTGGTGGCCGAAGCGAAGGTCTGCCTCGACGCCCGCAGCATCGACACCAGCAAGTACGAGGGTTACGAGGGCAAGTACGCGGTGGTGGGCTGCTACTGGCCCAGCAACTTCGTGATCCTCGACGGGCAGACGCTCGAGCCCCTGAAGATGGTCTCCACCCAGGGCTACGTCAAGAGCACCGGCGAGTTCCTGCGCGAGAACCGCGTGGCCTCGATCGTGAGCTCGCACTTCAGCCCCGAGTGGATCCTCAACATCAAGGAGGGCGGCCAGACCTGGCTCGTCGACTACGCCAACATCGACCTCAAGGGGAAACCCATCAACGTGCGCATGATCGACACCGAGCGCTTCCTCCACGACGGCGGCTGGGCGATGGACAAGCGCTACTTCCTGGTGGCGGCGAACGCGGCCAAGAAGATCGTGGTCATCGACGCCAAGACGGGTGAGTTCGTGGCCAGCATCCCCGTGGGCGACAAGCCCCACCCCGGCCGCGGCGCCAACTGGGTGCACCCCAAGTACGGCCCCGTCTGGGCGACCGGCCACATCAAGGACAACAAGATCGCGGTCATCGGCACCGACCCCAAGGGCCACCCCGAGTACGCCTGGAAGGTCGTGAAGATGATCGAGACGCCCTACCCGGGCAACCTCTTCATCAAGACCCACGAGAAGAGCCCCTGGTTGATCGTCGACTTTACCGTCGCCCCCACCCCCGAGGCCAACGCCACGCTCTGCGCCTGGAACAAGGAGGACCTCGAGAAAGACCCCATCTGCTGGGAGGTGCCGGGCGCCAAGAAGCTGAAGGCGCGCATGGTGCACATCGAGTTCAACAAGGACGGCAGCGAGTTCTGGGTCTCGGCCTGGGGCAACAAGGACACGCCGACCTTCATCGCCGTCTACGACAGCGTGACCCTCAAGGAAAAGACGCGCATCACCGGCGACTGGGTGCGCACCCCGACGGGTAAGTTCAACGTCTGGAACACCGCCAACGACATCTACTGAACCCGGTGTCGGTACCGGAGCCCCCGCGCGGCGCGGGGGCTCCATTCGTTGCCGTGCTGTGGAGGGTGCGCGTTGCTATAGCGACGGGTGAGCGCCCAGCATGGTCCGGGCGGTGCGCCCGAGGTCGCCCCGGCCGATCTTGAGGTATCCAAAGCGGAAGGCGTAGCCCCAGCGGCGCACGTCGCGGATGAACTCGAGCGATTCCAGCAGGGGCCGGATCGGCACCTCGCGGGCCTCCGCAAAGAAGGCCACGTTGCGGCGGTACGGCCGGAAACCGCCGCCGGTCCGGTACCCCTCACCGGTCACCCGCCCGACGGCCGTGACGCTGGCAGGGCTCGCTTTCCCCGAAGCGCCCCCGGCGAGCAGTAGACGAGGCCGTCGCCCGCGCGCATGCACTCGAGCGCCCGGGCCTTGCCGCGGCTCAGCCGGGCGAAGCCCTCCCGGACGCTCAGCCGCACATGGTCGCGCGAGGCCACGGGGCCCTGTAGCGCCGCGCCGTCGCGCTCATCCCTTGGCCACCGCGATCAGGGTGACCTCGTTCTCGACCCAGACACGCCGGTCCTCGAGGCGGATCCAGCCCTGCTTGTAGAAGCGGCTGAGGGTGCGGCTGACGATCTCGGGCACGGTGCCCAGCAGCGCGGCCAGCTCGGGGTTGGTGGGCAGCGGGAAGCCCGGGCCCAGGGTGGCGTGCTGCTCGAGCAGGTACTGGGCCAGCCGCGACTGCACCTCGAAGAAGGCCACCCGGCGCAGCAGCAGCAGCAGCTCGAACTGCCGCTCGGATACCGAGCGCAGCAGCGCCCGGGTGAACCGGGGGCGCTCTTCCATCAGCTGCAGGATCCCCTCGCGCGGCACCCGCACCACCCGGCTGGGCAGCGCCGCCTCGGCGGTGACGGGGTAGTGCCGGCGTTCGCTCAGGACCGCGATCTCCCCGATGCTCTCGGGCGGGCCGGCCATATGGAGCACCAGCTGGCGGCTGCCCTTGGGCCCCACCTGGAAGACCCGCAAGAGCCCGTCCGCGACCACGTGGGTGTGCTCCACCACGTCGCCTTCGTGGAAGAGAGCTTCGCCCTCGGCAAGCTCGCGCACGCTCGCCATCTGCACCACGCGCTCCAGGTCCGCAGCGTCCAGGCGCGCGAAGAGCGAGTTTTCCCGCAGGGCCTGATGCACGAGCTGCACCGTATCGCCTGTTGCCATCCGGCCTCCTTGCCTACGTTCCGTTCCTATTTCTACCACAGCAAACGCCCCCGGACGGGGGCGTGGTGGTGGGCGGTAGAGGACTTGAACCTCCGACCCCCTGCTTGTAAGGCAGGTGCTCTAGCCATCTGAGCTAACCGCCCTCGCGCCCTCTAGCCTACCGGCCCCGCGGGTGCGCCGCAAGCGCTAGGAGGAAGCGGGCTCGGCCTGCTCCTGCTCCATCAGCCACTTCTCGGCGGTCATGGCTGCGCGCGTGCCCGCGCCCACGCTGGTGGCGAGCTGCTTGTAGATGGGGTCGGCCACGTCGCCGGCGGCGAAGACGCCCGGCACCGAGGTGAGGATCTCGTCGGTGACGGCCACGTAGCCGTCGGGGCGCAGCTCCACGACGCCCTTCAGGAACTCGGTGTTGGGCACGCTGCCCACGAAGACAAAGACGCCGTCGGTGGGGTAGACGTACTCCTCGTTCGTCTTGAGGTTCTTCACCCTGACGCCGGTCACGTGGTCCTCGCCCAGCACCTCGGTGACCACATGGCTCCAGAGGAACTCGATCTTGGGGTTTTGGAAGGCGCGCTCCTGGGCGACCTTGTTGGCGCGCAGCTCGTCGCGGCGGTGGATGATGGTCACCTTGCGGGCGAACTTGGTGAGGAAGAGCCCCTCCTCCACCGCGGCGTCGCCGCCGCCGACCACGACCACGTCCTTGTCGCGGTAGAAGAAGCCGTCGCAGGTGGCACAGGTGGAGACTCCGCGGCCGTAGAACTTGTCCTCGCCGGGCACGCCCAGCTTGCGCGGGTTGGCGCCGGTGGCGATGATGACGCTCCGCGCCTTGTAGTTGCGCTCGAAGGCTTTGACGAGGAAGCCCACGTCGGTCTTCTCGAGCGCCTGGACCTCGTCCATGACCACCTCGGCGCCGAACTTGCGCGCCTGTTCGGCCATCCGGTTGGCCAGCTCCGGCCCCGAGATCCCCTCGGGGAAGCCGGGGTAGTTCTCCACCTCTTCGGTCTGGGCGATCTGGCCGCCGGGTAGCCCCTTCTCGAGGATCACGGTCTTCAGGCCGCCGCGGCCCGCGTAGATGCCCGCGGTCAGGCCGGCGGGCCCGCCGCCGATGATGACCACGTCGTAGGTCTGGTCCTGCTGGGCCGAACCGCCGAGTTCACCAATCTTGAAATCCATGCTCGCCTCCCGCGACCCGCTGGGGGCCATAGTGCAGTATATACCCCACCGGGGGTATGGGGGTAGCGTGCGCGACGCAAAAGAAGGCGCGCTCGAGCCGTCTGGTGACCCCAGGGGGATTCGAACCCCCGTTACCGCCGTGAGAGGGCGGCGTCCTAGGCCTCTAGACGATGGGGCCGCGTTCGGCTCGAGCGCGCTTTGGTGACCCCTACGGGACTCGAACCCGTGCCGCCGCCTTGAAAGGGCGGTGACCTAACCGCTAGTCGAAGGGGCCTTCTGGCTGGGGCACGTGGATTCGAACCACGACCAACGGATCCAGAGTCCGCCGTCCTGCCGTTAGACGATGCCCCAGCAGGCCGCCCGGCTGCTCGCCAGGCAGGCAATATAGTACAACCCGACGGCGGTTTTGACAAGTCGTCGGCCGCCGCGGCTTAAGCCCGCGGCGGGCCGGGCAAACTTGATAGCTAGAAGCGCAGATAATATAATACAAACGCCAGGGAAAGGAGGTGAGCGGTATGGCAGCCACCGGACTCGCGGTCTTCGACACCACCCTGCAGAAGACGCACGCCTGGCTGGGCGAGGTCATGCAGGAGCTCGGGACCGACGACCGGCACAAGGCCTACCTGGCCTTGCGCGCCGTGCTGCACGCCCTGCGCGACCGCCTGACCGTCGAGGAAGTGGCGCAGCTGGGCGCCCAGCTCCCGATGCTGATCCGCGGCTTCTACTACGAGGGCTGGGACCCCACGGGCAAGCCCCTGAAGGAGCGCCACAAGGAAGAGTTCCTGCGCCACATCTACAACTACTTCAAGACCACCCGCTACGGCGAGCCGGACGTGGACCCCGAGCAGGTCGCCCGCGCGGTCTTCCGGGTGCTGGCCCGGCGCGTGAGCGAAGGGGAGATCGAAGACGTGGTGCGCATCCTGCCGCGCGAGCTGCGGGAGCTGTGGCCCAAGGCCACGGCCGTGTGAGCGCCGGCGCGGCGGGGGCGGCCCCGGCGGGGCCGCCTTTTTCGTGGGGCATGTAAAATGTTAGCCAGGTGACGAACAAGGAGGACGCCATGCAAGGAACGATGATGAACTTTCCCCTGACGCTGCCCCACATGCTCGAGCGCGCCAGCAAACTCTTCCCCAAGGTGGAAGTGGTCAGCCGCATGCCCGACAAGTCGCTGCACCGCTACACCTACGCCGACTTCTACAAGCGCAGCAAGGCGCTGGCCGAAGCGCTGCAAAAGTTGGGGCTCAAGAAGGGCGACCGCGTGGGTACGCTGATGTGGAACCACTACGCCCACCTGGAGGCCTACTTCGGCGTGCCCATCGCCGGCGGGGTGCTGCACACCCTCAACCTGCGCCTCCACCCCACGGACATCGCCTACATCATCAACCACGGCGGCGACCGCTTCCTGATCGTCGACGACGTGCTCCTCAAGCTGGTGCTGGCCATCCGCGAGCACATCCCCAACGTCGAGGAGATCATCGTGGTGCCGCTCACCGGTCAGCCGGTGCCCGAAGGCTTCATGGACTACGAGCAGTTCCTCGACACCGCCGAGGGCCACTTCCGCTACCCCGAGCTGGACGAGAACGACCCCCTGGGCATGTGCTACACCTCGGGCACCACGGGCCGGCCCAAGGGGGTGGTCTACACCCACCGCTCGACGATCCTGCACTCCTTCGGCATCGCCCTGCCCGATGCCCTCTCGCTCTCGATGCACGACGTCTTCACCCCGGTGGTGCCGATGTTCCACGTCAACGCCTGGGGACTGCCCTACGCCGCGGTGATGACCGGCACCAAGCAGGTCCACCCCGGCCCCTACCTGGACGCCGAGAACCTGCTTGACCTCTACGAGCGCGAGCAGGTGACCGCGACGGCGGGCGTGCCCACGATCTGGCTGGGCATTTTGCAGGCCCTCGAGAAGGAGCCCGACCGCTGGAAGCTGGTGCCCGGCATGCGCATGGTGGTGGGCGGTTCGGCCGCGCCCGAGAGCATGATCCGCGCCTTCGACAAGTTCAACCTGCGGGTCATCCACGCCTGGGGGATGACCGAGACCAGCCCCCTGGGGACGGTGAGCCTGCTCAAGCCGCACCTGCTCGAGCTGGACGAAGACGCCCAGTACGCCTACCGCGCCAAGCAGGGGCTGCCGGTGCCGCTCGTCGAGGTGCGCGCCATGACCGACGAGGGCGAGGCCCCCTGGGACGGCAAGACGATGGGCGAGCTGCAGGTGCGCGGCGCCTGGGTGGCCTCGAGCTACTACAACCTTCCCTCCGAGACCGACAAGTGGACCGAGGACGGCTGGTTCCGCACCGGCGACGTGGTCACCATCGACGCCGAGGGTTATGTCAAGATCACCGACCGCACCAAGGACCTGATCAAGTCGGGCGGCGAGTGGATCAGCTCGCAGGACCTGGAGAACGCCCTGATGAGCCACCCGGCGGTGGCCGAGGCGGCGGTGATCGCCGTTCCCCATCCCAAGTGGGCCGAGCGGCCGCTGGCGGCCGTCGTTTTGCGCGAGGGCGAGGAGCTGACCGCCGACGAGCTGCGCGCCTACCTGGAGCCCAAGTTCGCCAAGTGGTGGCTGCCCGACGCCATCGTCTTCGTCGACGAGATTCCGCGGACCAGTACCGGCAAGTTCATGAAGGCGAAGCTGCGCGAGCAGTTCAAGGATTGGAAGTGGGAATAAGCAGCTTGTGGTGTGTGGCTTGTAGCCTGTAGTCCGAAAAACTGCGGGTTACCGGCTACAGGCCACTGGCGGAAGACGGAACGTTCGCATCCGCCTCGTGCCGCCCCGCCATAGGGCGCGTACGGGAACCACAAGCTACCTACCACAAGCCACAAGCTGAACAGGGGTGCTTCAGCACCCCTGTTCATGACACCGGCTCGGCAGGTAGTAGTCGGTGTAGAGCACCTTGGCGAAGGCGACCGTGGGCACGGCGAGCATCGCTCCCCAAAGTCCGAAGAGGCCGGCCCCGGCGAGGATCGAGAGCACCACGGTGACGGGGTGCAGCGCCGTGGCCCGGCCCAGGATGTAGGGCGAGAAGAGGTGGGACTCGAGCTGGTTGGCGATCAGGAAGACGACGAGCACCCCCACCACCTTCCAGACCCCCACGGTGAGCGCCAGCAGCAACGCCGGCACGATCGAGACGACGACGCCCAGGTAGGGCACCAGGTTGAAGACCCCGGCGATGAAGCCGAGCGCCGCGGCCATGGGCACGCCGATGATCCATAGCCCCAGGCCCACGGCCAGCCCCACCAGCGCCGCCACCAGCAGCTGGCCGCGGATGTAGCCGCCCACCGCGCGGTCGAGTTTGCCGGCCAGCTCGAGCGCCAGCGGCTGCCAGGGGCGCGGCAGCGCCTCCAGCAGCGCCGCGTTGATGCGCGGGAAGTCGACCATCAGGTAGCCCGTCACCACGAAGACGGCCAGCAGCTGCACCAGCCCGCCCGCGAGCGCGGCCATTCCCGCGACGAGGTTGCCCCCCTGGCCCAGCAGCGTGCCCAGCCAGCCCACCAGCGTGGCCGAGAAGCCCTGCAAGAGCGCTTTGAGGGCGTCGGTGGTGTGCACCAGCACCGCCTGCACCTCGGGGGCCTCGGCCCAGCGCCGCACCAGCGCCGGCAGCCCCTCGATCCAGCCGTTGATCGGGCGCAGCACCTCGGGGATGCGTTCGGAGAGCTGCGAGAGCTGCAGCACCACCTCGGCGAGCAGGACGCTCGCGAGGCCCAGGAAGAGGAAGAAGAGGGCGTAGACGAGCAGCACCCCGAAGGCGCGCCGCACCCCGCGGCGCTCGAGCCCCCGCAGCACCGGCTCGGCCAGGTAGGCCAGGGTGTAGGCGATCAAGAACCCCACCCAGACCGCGGCGGTGCGCAGCAGCAGCCAGCCCAGGGCCCACAGCCCCAAGAGCAGCACGGCCACCCGCACGTAGGGGTTGGCCCAGACCCGCCCGAGCGCGTCCCGCATGGGTCTAGGGTACCGCAAACAGGGCGCGCGCCAGGGTGAGCAGCTTGTCCTTGTTCTCGCGCGGGTCCAGCCCCTGGCCCAGGTAGGTGCCGGTGTCTACGTTGCCCCGCCAGACCTCGAGCAAGAGCCGCGCCCCCTCCCGGCTGCCCCGCGAGGCCGCTTGGGTGCCGCTGTTGCCTACGTAGCCGATCCACTCGCCCCGCTCGACCAGCTGGCCCACGGCCAGGTCGGGGCGCAGCCCCGAGAGGTGGGCGTAGACGGTGATGCGGCCGTCGGGGTGCTCGATCCAGACCTCGCGGCCGCGCAGCCGGTCCATCTGCTCGGGGGTGGCGCCGCCGGCCACCGCCTCGATGAGGGCGTCGAACTCGGCCGCGCTCAGCTCCTGAAACTCCTGCTCCGCCTTCAGGACCCGGCCCCGCTGCGCCGCGACGACCCCGGTGCCGTAGACGACGGGAACGCAGGCGTCGCCGCTCGCGAAGATGAACCCCTGGTTCGCCCCCTTGCGGTAGTCGCGGGGGTAGCCCGGCAGGTGTTCCGGCTTCTCGGGCAGGCAGGCCCCCGGCAGCGGCAGCAGGTAGCGTTCGGGGCCGCCGCCGCTGGCCTCGGGGACGGGAGCGCCCGCCAGGGCGGCGCGCAGCCGGTGCAGCTCGGCGCGGTCGTGCCGCCAGGCGAGGGTGACGACCAGCGCGTAGAGCACCAGCGCGATCAGCACGTACCAACCCGGTTTGAGCCCCGTCTTCACGCCTCCATTCTTGCACAGCGAAACCGCCCGGGCGGGCCCGGGCGGCGACGGTACGGGGCGGTTACTTGTCGAGCAGCGCGAGCAGCCGCGCCTTGATCTGCTTCTCGGAGAGGCCCTCGAGGTTCATGCCCTTGGCGCGCTCGGCCAGCTCGTAGACCTTGTGCACGTGGGACATGGCCACGCGGAAGGTGACGGGCCTCCCGCCGACCCGGATCGTGACCTTGCGCAGGTTGGGGGCCTGCCAGTGCTTGTGGATGCCGGTGGTCTTGCGACCGACGCCGCCCAGCCGCTTGGCCTTACCGCGCTGGGTGATTTTACGGGCCACGGTAGGCCGTTTTCCGCTGATTTCGCACACTCTCGACATAGGGTCCTCCGGGGGTGCTTCGGCCGCGGGCCAAAGCCAGCAAACGCGAGTATACCACAGCCGCCGGCGGCCGTGCTAGACTCACCCCATGCCCACCGTCCTGATCCCGCTCCTGCTGGCGGCCGACCAGATCAGCAAGCTGCTGGCGCTGCGCTTTTTGGATCCCGTTCCCGACCGCCTGCTGCCCGGCCTCTACCTGACGCTGGTGCAGAACACCGGGGTGGCCTTCGGACTCTTCAAGGGCAACCCCACGCTGCTGGGGGGCTTCAGCCTGCTCGTCGGTTTCGCGCTGCTCGTCTACCTGGCGCGCACGCGCAGCGCGCCGCTGTTCATCTTCGCGCTTTCGCTGGTCGCCGCCGGCGCGCTGGGCAACGCCGTGGACCGGCTGGGGCGCGGCTGGGTGGTGGACTTCCTCGACATCGGGCCCGGCCTCTGGCCGGTCTTCAACCTCGCCGACAGCTTCGTGGTCGTGGGGGTCGTGCTGCTGCTCTTGCCCTGGGGCCGGGCGCGAAGCTGAGGGTTCAGCCCGCTTCGGCCGCGGGAACGCAGACCCGGAAGACCGCGCCGCCGCCCTCGCGGTTTTCCACCGTGGCCTCGCCCCCATGGGCTTCGCTGATGGCGCGCACGATCGCCAGCCCCAGCCCCGAACCGCCCGAGCTGCGCGAGCGTGCGGGGTCGGCCCGGTAGAAGCGGTCGAAGACCCGCAGCCGGTCCGCCTCGGGGATGCCGGGGCCGTCGTCGGCGACCCAGAGGCAGGCGCGCCCGTCCTCCAGGCGGCAGCCGAGCCGCACCCGGGTGCGGGCGTGGCGCAGGGCGTTGTCGATCAGGTTGAAGACGACCTGGCGCATGCGCGCGGGGTCGATGCGCGCGGGCGCGGACGCGAGGTCGAGCTCGAGCGCCACCCCCCGCGCCTCGGCGCTGGCGGAGAAGGCCTCGGCGCTCCTGGCGAGCAGCTCGGCCAGGTCGTAGGGCACCGGCTCGAGCGCCAGCCCTCCCGACTCGGCGAGCGAGAGCAGCCGCAGGTCGCCGACCAGAAGCGCCAGGTGGTCCACCTCCTCGACCAGCCGCTCCAGGGTCTCGGGGTCGGGGTCGAGCATGCCGTCGGCCAGGGCCTCGAGTTCGCCCTTGAGCACCTGCAGCGGCGTGCGCAGCTCGTGGGCGATGTCGGCGACGCGCCGGCGGTCCAGCTCCTCTTCGGTCTGCAGGCGTTCGGCCAGCTCGTTGAAGGCGCGGGCCAGCTCGGCCAGCTCGTCGTGCCCGCGCACCCGGGCGCGGGCGTCGCGGTCGCCCTCGGCGTAGCGGCGCGTCGCCCGGGTCAGCTCGCTGACCGGACGGGTCATGCGCCAGGCCAGCCAGCCGCCCACGCCCAGCGCCACCGCCAGCGCGATCAGCGCCGCCCGCAGGTTGGCCTCGCGCAGCTCGCGCAGCAGCTGCTGTTGCTGCTCCAGGAAGCGTGGAGGTTTGGGGGGAAGAGGTCGGGCGCGCTCGATGGCTCGGGGCAGCTCGCGGTCGAGGAAGCGGTGCACCCGTTGCTGCTGGGCCTGCCATACCAGCGCCGCGGTGATGCCGCTGGCGAAGAGGGCCACCAGGGCGAAGGCCAGCACCAGCCGCGAGGCCAGCTTCAAGCTGCACCTCGCGGCCGGTGGGGAAAGGTGAACATGCCTTCAGTCTAGCGGCCGGGACGTCCGGGTCCCGCCCCCGGGTGCGCGGGGCGCGGCTGGGGGCCGTGGGGGCGGCGCGGCTTTTCGAAGCCGTGGCCCCGGGCCCCCCGGCGCTGCGGCGCGCCGAAGCCTTGGGCGGGGTTCAGACCCGCGGGGCGGTTCAGCATCCGCTCGACCCGCGCGTCCAGCTGCGCGCGCAGGCGCTCCGCCTGCTGCTCGCTGATCACGCCCAGCTCGAGCAGCTGGTCGATGCGCGCCTCTTCCAGCGCCCGCAGCTGCGCCTTCAGCACCTCCACGTCGCCGCCGCTGCGCGCCACCAGCTCGGCCAGGGTGGGCCCTTCGAGCGCCAGCTTGCGCGCCTGCAGGCGCGCCTTCAGGCTCTGGTAGCGCAGCTCGGGCAGCTTGCCGGCGCGGTAGGCCTCGTCGAGCCGTTCGAGCTGCGCCTCCAGCACCTTGCGCTGGAGCTCGAGCGGCTCCATTCCGCTCGCCTCGATCAGGGCGCGCAGCCCTCCCTGTCGGTACGCGGCGCGCAGCTCTTCCACGCTCTTGCCCAGCACCTCGGCCAGCGCTTCCAGCCGCGCAGAACCCTGGAGCTCCGCCGCCGGCCCCCCGGGACGCTTCGCGGGCGCCTTCGCGCCGGGCGCCGCTGCCGGGCCCACGGCCAGCGCCAGCCCCAGCGCCAGGCCGACGGCCATCACGGTACCTGCCTTCCACCAGCTTCGTTTCATGACGACCTCCCTTTCTTCGGGGGCGAAGCCCCCACGTGCGCCCTTACTTTAGGCACGCCGCGGTGAAGGAGCCGCGAAGGATCGGTGAAGGTTCGTTCACGAACCGCGGGCCCCCGAAGGGGCCCGCCCAGGAGATGCAGGTCGAAGCCGCGCTTAGCGGCCGGAGCCGGCGCGGGGGCCCGCGCCGCGGTGGGGGCCGTGGCCTTGACCCTGCTGCTGGCAACCCTGACCGCCGTGGTGGCCCTGACCCTGGTTGGGCGCGAAGCCGCTGTGGAGCTCCTGCATCTGCTCGGGGCTCAGGGTGCCGCCGCTTTCCGCCGCCAGCGTGAAGGCCGGCAGGTGGCGCTCCTGCGAGGCGGCGCGCAGGTGGTCCATGACCTGCACCAGACCCGGGTAGTCGGCCACCGCTTCCATCAGCCGGTCGTACATGGCCACGTTGGCCACCTCACCTTCGGCCCAGGCCTTCGCCGCGGCCTCCAGACTTTCGGGCGCGCTGACCTGGCCCAGGTAGGGGTTTTCCGCGGGGTAGTCGACGCCGTAGCGGTCGAGCTGGCGCTGGAGCGCCGCGATGTGCCTGGCCTCCGCCTTGCGGATGCTCACGTAGGGCTCGACCTCGCCGTACTTCTCGATCACCGCGGTGTACATCGCGTAGGCGGCGTACTCGCCCTCGGGGCCGGTCAGCGCCTCGAGCAGCGCGGTCTTCGCCTCTTCGCTGAGCGACTGGGTCTGCGCCTGGGCGTACCCCGCCCCCGCGCCGGGGCCCTTGCCCTGCCCCATCTGCGCGAAACCGAAGCCGAGACCGAGGACCAAGCTGCCTGCTGCCAGTGTAAGGATCATCGTTGGTTTCTTCATCGTCTTCCTCCCTTGGGCCCGGGGGCCCGCTTGCTACGGACCCCAGGGTAGGCGGCGGCCCGCGAAGGTTGCGCGAAGGATGTGTGAACGAACGAAGAAGGCGGCCCGCAGGCCGCCTCCCGCTCGTGGGGGCCGGTTCAAAGCAGCGCCGCCAGCCGCTCCAGCGCCCGCTCCAGGTTTTCGTCCGAGGTGGCGTAGCTCATGCGCACGTGCCCCGGGGCCACGAAGTCGGTGCCCGGCACGACCACCACCCGCGCCCGGTCGAGCATGATCTCGGCCGCCTTCAGCTCGTCCTCGTGGATCTTGCGCACGTCGGGCATCACGTAGAAGGCCCCGTGGGGCATGGGGGTGGGCAGCCCCAGCTGCTCCAGCCCCTTCACGAAGAAGTCGCGCCGGCGGCGGAAGGCCGCCTTGGCCTCCTCGATGAAGGCCCGGCTCTCGGGCGCTTCCAGCGCGGCGATCGTGGCCCACTGGGCGAAGGTGGTGGGGTGGGTCACCGACTGCCCCTGGATCTTGGTCATCGCGGTGATCACCTCTTTGGGGCCCGCCGCCCAGCCGATGCGCCAGCCGGTCATGGCGTAGCTCTTGGCTGCGCCGCCCACGGTGATCGTCCACTCGGGCGCGTCGCGGCCCGGCGAGTAGGCCTCGCCCTCGTAGATCAGGTGCTCGTAGATCTCGTCGGAGACCAGGAAGACGCCGCGCTCGTCCGCCAGCCGCGCCAGCCCTTTCAGCAGCTCGGGCGGGTAGACCGCGCCGGTGGGGTTGGAGGGCGAGTTGACCACGATGGCCTTGGTGCGCTCCGTGACCGCGGCGGCCACCGCCTCCAGCTCGGGCACGAAGCCGGTCTCGGCCGTGCTCTTCACCACCACCGGCACCCCGCCCGCCAGCTCCACCTGGGCCGAGTAGCTGACCCAGAAGGGGGCGAGCAGGATCACCTCGTCGCCGGGGTTGAGGATGGCTTGGAAGAGGTTGTAGAGCACCCCCTTGCCGCCCGCGCCCACGGTGATCTGGTCGGGGGCGTAGGCAAGGCCGTTCTCGCGCTCGAACTTGCGCACCAGCGCCTCGCGCAGCTCGGGGATGCCCGCGGGCGGGGTGTACTTGGTCTTGCCCTCGGCCAGCGCCCGGCAGGCGGCGTCCTTGATGTGCTGGGGGGTGTCGAAGTCGGGCTCGCCGGCGGTGAGGGCGATCACGTCCACGCCCTGGCGGCGCAGCTCGAGCGCCCGGGCGTTCATGGCGACGGTGGAGCTGGGCTTCAGTGCTTGTGCGCGTTTGGACAAGCGGCTCATGCTGCAAGTATATACGAAGGCCGCGGCCCCCGGCCGGACCGGGTACAACCGCGAGGCGGCTTCGGGCCGTGCGGGTCCCGCTTTCTCGGCCGGCTGCGCGCCCGAAGGCCAATGAATAGCCGCCGCCCTTTTGCTGCGGCCCCGGCCTGTCCTTTAGAATGATTGTAGATGAAGCCACGCCACAGCTCCTTGCGCCTGCGCACCACGACCACGCCGCCCCGACGGTAGGGGAGCAGCGTGCTGCTCCCCTACCGCGGTCACCCGGCGCGTCAACCGGCTTCGTGGAACCCCCGGGGCCCCGGTGCGGCAGCGAAACCGCCGGGAGCGCCATGGCGGCCGTCCGGCGCTACGTCGCGGAAAATCCGTTCCGCGGGAAACTCGACGCTTACAACCCCGAGCGCCGCCCGCTGTGGGCGCCCTGGTGAGGGGCGTATCCGGCCGCCGGCCTTACCCCGTCCGCTTCAGCTTCCCCGTTCGCTTGGCCCAGTGCTCGACCCGGCCAAAGATCCACAGACCCAAAGGCACCAGCACCAGGCCCATCAGCGTCAGGACCGTCAGCTCGTGGGTCACCGACGAAAGCGGCGCGCCCGCCAGCGAGCCCGCCTCGGTGAGCGGCCGGTCGAGGCCCATCAGCTTGCGCGCCGCCGCCAGGGCGTAGGTGGCGGGCGAGAGGACCGCGAGAGGCTGCACCCAGGCGGGCAGCACCGCGACGGGGTAGTAGATGCCGCTCACGAGCAGCAGCACCCCCTGCACGATGTTCGTGGCCTGGGCGCCGTTTTCGGGGCTCAGCACCGGCAGGATCGCCGCCACCAGCCCCAGCCCCATGAAGGCGACGCTAGCCACCAGCAGCACCACCAGCACGCCCCAGAGGTTGGCGCCGGCGAAGCTGAGGTGGACGAAGAGGAGCAGCCCCACCATGATCACGACCGTGCGCACCACGCTGTAGGCGACGGCGAAGAGGCTGACGCCCAGCAGGTGGGTGAGCCGGTGCACCGGGGCCATGAAGGTGTACTCGAGCGTTCCCTCCCAGCGCTCGTAGCTGATCGAGTTGCTGATCTCCTGGAACATCGCCGAGAGGAAGCTCCACAAGAGCACCCCCAGCACCAGCGTCAGGGTGAGCCGCTCGTCGCCGGCGGCCACCCCGATCAGCGCGATCGTCGCCGAGTTGACCAGCGCGTAGAAGGTGAAGACGACGACCCAGGAGATGTAGCGCCGGGTCAGGTGAAAGTCGCGGAAGACGAAGGCCCACAAAGGACGCAGGAAAGCCGGGATCATACGACCTCCTCGGTTTCGGGCTTCTGGATGGCGTCACCGGTCAGGCGGATGAAGGCCTCCTCCAGGTCGGCCGCGTCCGCCTGCCGCATCAGCGCGTCGGCGCTCCCCTCGGCCACCAGCCGCCCGCGCGCCAGAAAGCCGATGCGCGCCGCCAGCCGCTCGGCCTCGGCCATGTCGTGGGTGGTGAGCAGGATCGTCGTGCCCTGCTCGCTGCGCAGCTCCTCGAGGAAGCGCTGCACCTCGCGTTTGCTCGCGGGGTCGAGGCCGGTGGTGGGCTCGTCGAGCAGGAGCAGCGGCGGGTCGTGCAGCAGGGCGCGGGCGATGGCCACTTTTTGCTGCATGCCCCGGCTCATCTCCTCGAGCGGGTCGTGGTAGCGGCGCGCCTCGAGCCCCAGCCGCTCGAGGATCGAAAGCGCCTTCTTCCCGGCCGTGGCGGGCTCGAGCCCGTAGAGCTGGGCGGCGTAGAGCAGGTTCTCGCGCGCCGAGAGCTTCTTGTAGAAGGCGGCGTCCACGCTGACGCGCCCGATGCGGCGGCGCACCTCCGCCTCGCCGCCGGGCAGCGGCCTGCCCAGCACCCGCACCCGGCCGCCGTCGGGCAGCAAGAGGGTGGCCAGGATGCGGATCAGGGTGCTCTTGCCCGAGCCGTTGGGGCCCAGCAGGGCGTAGGTCTCTCCCTCGTCCACGTAAAAGCTCACGCCGTCCAGGGCGCGCTCGGTCTTGCGGGCGCCGAACCAGCCCTGGCGGCTCGAAAACGTCTTTTTCAGCTCGTGCACTTCGATCGTCCGCACGGTTCCTCCCAAACGAAACGGCGGCCCGAAGGCCGCCGGCAGGCTCGATAAATCTACGGCGCGTACCTTTCGGGTACGGGTTGCGGTTTAAGCGTGCCTTGTCCGCATCGTCACGTCACCTCGGGCCCAGCCTAGCACACCCTAGACCTCCAGCTCGGTGCGCCAGCGCTCCCAGTCGGAGACCTCGTCGAGCCGGGCCACCTCTTCGGGGGTGAGCTCGAGCTCGGCCGCGGGCAGCAGCTCGGCCAGCTGCTCGGGGGTGTTGGCCCCCATGATCGGCGCGGCCACGTAGGGCCGCGAGAGCAACCAGGCCAGCGCCGCCTGCGCCGGCGTGGCCCCGTGGGCGGCGGCCACCTCGTCGAGCGCGGCGAGGATGCGCCAGTTCTTCTCGCTGAAGAAGCGGCGGCGGATCCCCTCGGCCCGCACCGAGTCGGGCGCGGGGGCGTCCGGCCGGTACTTTCCGGTGAGGAAGCCGCCCGCCAGCGGCGAGTAGGGGAAGACCCCCAGGCCGTAGGTCTCGGCCACCCGCGCCAGCTCCCGCTCGAAGTGGGCGCGCACCGGGTCGGCGATCGAATAGTGGGGCTGCAGCGCCACCGGAGCCACCAGCCCGTGGCGGTCGGCGGTCCAGAGGGCTTGCATCGTGCGCCAGGCCGAGAAGTTGGAGACCCCGACGTAGCGCACCAGTCCTCGCTGCACCAGCTCGGTCATGGCCGCCAGGCTCTCCTCGATGGGCACCCGGTTGTCCACCCAGTGCATCCAGTAGACGTCGATCCAGTCGGTGCCCAGCCGGTCCAGGCTGGCCTCCACCGCCCGCAGGATCCAGCCCCGGCCCAGCCCCTCCTCCTGGTAGGGCGAGTTCCGCCCCCGCCGGCCCTCCTCGCCCATGGGGCCGCGCACCTTGGTGGAGATCAGCACCCGCTCGCGCACCCCCGGGTTCGCCGCCAGCCAGCGGCCGACCACCCGCTCGGCCACCCCGCCGGGGTTGCCCGGCGCCCAGTTGGAGTAGATGTCGGCGGTGTCGATGAAGTTGCCGCCCGCCTCGACGTAGCGGTCGAGGATGGCGAAGCTCGTGGCCTCGTCGGCGGTCCAGCCGAACTGCATCGTGCCCAGGCCCAGGGGGTAGGTGAAGAGTCCGCTCGTTCCGGCTTGACGGTACATGGCTCCAGCCTAGCAGAGCGCATGTAGAATGGAGCCGCTATGGAACGCACCTTCGCCATGATCAAACCCGACGGCGTGCGCCGCGGCCTGACCGGAAAAATCATCCAGCGCCTCGAGGACAAGGGCTTCAAGATCGTCGCCCTCAAGAAGATGCGCATCAGCTTCGACCTCGCCGAGGAGCACTACGGCGAGCACAAGGAAAAGCCCTTCTTCAAGCCGCTGGTCGAGTTCATCACCAGCGGGCCGGTGGTGGCCATGGTGCTCGAGGGGCCGGGGGTGATCGCCGAACTGCGCAAGATGATGGGCGCCACCAACCCCGCCGACGCCCTGCCCGGCACGATCCGCGGCGACTTCGCCACCACCATCGACGAGAACGTCATCCACGGCTCGGCCAACGAGGCCGACGCCGAGCGCGAGATCGGGCTCTTCTTCAAGCCCGAAGAGTTCGTCAGCTAAAACCGGAAGATGCAGACCGCAGGGGGAGGTCCGGACCCTCCCCCCTTGCGCGCAGCAAGATAAGATCCCCGATCCCGGCGCTCCGCGCCTCGTCGGGGATGACGAAATAAGGGCTTGGGGTGTAGGGGTGGGGCGTGGGGACGAAGGCGGTGGAGGAAACGAAGCGGCCGCACAAGCGTGGAGTCGTTGTGGTTCTGGGATGCCGGAGAAAAGGCGGGCGGGCCTCCGCTCTCATCCGCTGCACCCGCTCCACCTCTTTCAAGCTACCTTCCACCATCACCTACAACGCATCACCTACTACCTACCGCTGTTTTCCGTCATTCCGGACGAGCGGGCCACGCGGCCCGCGAGAGCCGGAATCTTAACGCGGATCAGGAGTCGGTTGCTCGAGGCACTACTGGCGACGACGACGTTGCCTCGGTTTATTTGCAACCTACAGCAACACTAAGATCCCCGACCTCGGCGCTCCGCGCCTCGTCGGGGATGACGAAACGATCAAGCTCGCTCGCCGCGCCCGCACTGGGTTTCCTTCGTCACCCCGAGCCACCCCGTGCCAATCCGGAGCTCAGGCCGGAAAAGAGCCTGTCGCTAGGCCAGAGGGAACGAGCCTCGGCGCTCGCCGGCGGGCGCGAACCGGAAACCGAAGCCGTAGCGCGTTGTAGTTGGCACCACGTACCACGTACCATCTACCACGTACCGCCTAGTACCCCGCCTCGCCGTCCACCGCCAACCGGCGCACGGCTTCCAAAAACACCGCTGCGGCCAGACCGGCGGCCGCGTAGACCATCAGCATCACCAAGATCTGATAGCGCGCGGCGATGAGCGGGCTCACCCCGGCGAGAATCTGCCCGGTCATCAGGCCGGGAATCGAAACGATGCCCACGGCGAAGAGCGCGTTGGTGGCGGGAATCAACGCGGCCTTGTAAGCCGCGGCGCGCGCCCGAGTGGGGCCCTTGCCCTCCCGGCGCTCCGAGAAGAAGCGCTCGGCGGCCAGGCTGACCGCGTTCATGGCGTTGGAGAACGCCATGCCCCCCAGGGGAATGAGCACCGAGGGCTTCCACCAGGGCTCGGGCCGCAGCACCAGCTCCACGGCCACCAAGAGCGCCAGCCCGCCCCCGCCCACCACGCCCAGCAAGGCGTAGGGATAGAGCCGGATGCGCTTCTTCGTCTCCGTGCGCAGGGCGATCCAGCCCGCCGCCAGGCTCATCAGCGCCAGCGTGCCCAGCACCACCAGCACGTGCTCGGTCTGGAAGATGTAGGCCAGCACGTAGCCCACCAGCAAGAGCTGCGCCAGCATACGCGCGAGCCCCGCCCAGGGCGTTTTCCGGTCTCCCGACCAGGAGATGTACCACCAGGCCACCAAAAGCGCCAGCGCCAGGGGGTAGAGCAAACGGACCAGCGGAATCTCGGTCATGACATCAGGGTACGATGTATTGAATAACAGCGGGGCGAGTAGACGATAGGCAGGAGCCGCCAACCTTGTTTTTCAGACATGAGAATTCCAATCACGCTTGCGATGGCTTTCAACATGGTTAAGAGCCAGAAAGGAGCGAAAGTATGGGCATGTGTAATTTTATGTTAGAATATCACCGAGGAAGTCACGATGTATAAGGCAATTGACTTGTTTAGTGGTATGGGTGGTTTAACGCTAGGTCTAAAGCAAGCGGGATTCAAGGTCTTGGCAGCAGTTGAAAAAGATGACCTTGCGGCAGAAACCTATAAGGCAAATCACTTTGAAGTAAAGCTAATCCACGACGATATCCGTCGTGTTAATCCAAACAAGCTACTTAAGGACCTTGGACTATATCCCGGAGAAATAGATTTAGTTGCAGGATGCCCGCCATGCCAAGGTTTTTCAAATATTAGAACTCTCAACGGTGCCAGAATGATATGCGACCCACGGAATGAATTAGTTGAAGTATTTGCTAAGTTTATCTTAGAGATACAACCAAAGGCCGTTATGATGGAAAATGTGACCGGCTTAGTAGCGGACGACCGTTTCGCTGTAATGCGAAAATCATTATTGAACGCTGGATATCAAGAGACATACGATATACTAGATGCTCAGGACTATGGAGTCCCCCAACGCAGGAGAAGATTAATATATTTAGCGGGAAAGGGCTTTTCTATACCATTTGGTGAAACATCGCCTGTAAAATTAACCGTACGAGAAGCTATTGCAAACCTGCCCACCGCAGGGAAGAGTGGAGACCCGTTGCATGACTTTCCCGAAAAGAGAAGCGAGAGGATCAAAAGACTAATTAGCATGATACCAAAAAATGGGGGAAGCCGATCAGATCTCCCCGAAGAACTTCAGCTGAAGTGCCATTCAAGAACAGATGGTTTCAATGACGTATACGGGCGCATGACTTGGGATAAGGTTGCCCCAACTATTACAGGTGGATGTTTTAATCCATCTAAAGGAAGATTTATTCACCCAGAAGAAAACCGTGCCATTACGATTCGTGAAGCGGCACTTCTGCAGGGGTTTCCAGCAGATTATATATTTCCTATTACAAAAAGCAAAGTAGCGCTAGCAGAGATGATCGGCAACGCACTTCCGCCGCCGTTCATCGCGGCTCACGCCAGAAGCATCCTACGAGTCCTCCGTGACAACGGCGGAGGGGTGACCACCGAAAAGAGGGATTGATCAGGCATGAACATCGACCAGATCTTGAGGAACGAGTTGACGCCGGAACAGTACGCCGCCGCGTCCGATCCGGCGCAAGAGCTGTTGTGTCTGGCGTGCGCCGGCTCCGGTAAGTCGCGGACGCTCGCATACCGCATCGCCAGACTCCTCGCGGAAGGAGAGCCGCCCGAAGGTGTCGTCGCATTCACCTTCACCGAGAAAGCGGCGGAATCCATCAAGCGCCGCGTTTCCCAAGCCCTGTCGGGCGCCGGACTCGATCCCACGGTGTTGGGGGCGATGTATATCGGCACCATCCATTCTTACTGTCAGCATGTACTCGGCGAAATGGATGTGACGTACCGCCAGTATGACGTGCTCGACGAGAACCGGCTCAAACTCTATCTGATCTCCCGATACTACCAGTTGGGGCTTCAGCACTTTCGGAACCGAGCGCGGGGCAACAGTTATTTCGATACGATCAAACAGGCTTCAGACGCATGGAAGACCGCCAACGACGAATTGCTTGATTTCGCCGCAGTCGCTCAGGAAGACCTGGATCTCGGTGGTCTTCTGGTCCGCATACGGGACAGCTTGCGTGCGGATCAATACCTCGACTTTTCCTTGATGATCAGAGAAGTCGTTGAGGCTCTGCATTCTCGGCGCGCCGAGGCGGATCGAGCCGTCGAGGGATTGCGACATCTCATGGTCGATGAATATCAGGACGTGAATCCGGCGCAGGAAGAATTGATCAGATTGCTTCATGAGCGGTCGGAAACACTGTTCGTCGTCGGCGATGATGACCAGGCGATTTACGCTTGGCGGGGAGCGGACGTCCAGAACATCCTGACATTCCAACAGCGATACCCATCGGCCTCGACGCACACATTGTCGACCAACTTCCGAAGCACCAGGCCCATTGTGGAAGCCGCGGATCAGTTTGCGGCTTCTCAGTTGGGTCCGAGCCGCATTCCGAAGAACCCGCAGGCCGCCGCGGACCGGACTCCACAAGATTTCAGAGTGCTCTGGTTTCCGGATAGGGCGGCGGAAGCGGAATGGGTGGCGGAACGGATTCGGGATCTCTTGGGCACCGCCTATGACGACAACGGTTCGATCCGTGGTCTGACCCCGGCGGATTTCGCCATTCTCATGCGTTCGACCCGCCAGAATGAACAAGACGGGACGCCGCGGCATGCGGCGTTCACAGCGGCGCTCGAACGTCTTGGTATTCCATTCAGCCTGGAAGCAGGCGGCGGCCCTTTTGATCGACCGCAGACGGCGGTTCTTCGGAGCACCTTCGAGCTTCTACGCGACAGCCCACCCGACCGGAACACGGTGGAGACGCATTTCAATACCGCGGTCTTACCGGCTTACCCAGACGCTGATTTCGACAGGCTGGTCCGCGTCCTGACGGAATGGGGACGTCGGATTCACCGGCCGCAGGGTTCGACGAGAATCCGGCTTTATCCTCAGCAGCTCGTTTACGATCTGCTGGAAGCGTTCAACATCGCCCGTACAGGCTTCAGCGACGACGTTATGCGGGACATCGGACTCTTCAGCCGGATGATCTTGGACGTCGAGACGGTTTATATGAGCGTCGATTCACGCCAGCGGTTCTCCGAGGTTCTCAATTTTCTTCAGCACGCCGCGGAGACCGGATACGACGTGTCGACGGATGACATCGTTCAAAGACCCGACGCCGTCACCGTGTCCACGGTGCACAAGATGAAGGGGCTGGAATTCCCATGTGTGTTCGTGGTTGATGTCGAGGCGCACAGGTTTCCGAAAAGAAGAAGCCGCTATTCGGGGTGGCTGCCGGCTGGTGTCATGGGGTCCGCCATCAGCCGCGGTGCATACCAAAGCACACTGGACGAGGAGGCCAGGCTTTTCTACACAGCTGCAACGCGGGCCGAACGCTACCTCTACGTGAGCGGAGCACAAGACCTACCTCAAGCGAAACGCCCCGCCCGTCCATCGCCCTATGCTCTTCAGCTTGCATCTCATCCCGCGGCGGTTGACGATGCCGCAGGCCTGCCAGCCGGGCTCGCTGCGGTCGAACCGAAGCGCCGCGTGGAAGACACCGACTACCCGACAAGTTTCACGGAGGTCAGGTATTACCTGCAGTGCCCGAAAAGCTATCAATTCCGGGAACGATACGGACTCAACCCGGTGGTTCCGGAAATGTTCGGTTACGGACGCACCGTTCACACTTCCATCCAGAAGCTCCACGAACTCCATCCTGATGCTCCGCCGGCGCCGGATCAAGTGGAACAAGTAGTCTTGGACACATTCCATCTGAAGCATGTCCCTCAGAGCGGGGATCCTGTGAAACGGCCGGGTGCTTACGAGAACTCGAGAAGTCGGGCCGTAGAAATCGCAAAGGACTACGTGGTGTCCTATGGCGGGGATTTTGAGCGGGAGCGTCAGGTGGAGGCTGTTTTCGAGATTCCTGCCTCTAACTGCGTCATCTCGGGATCCATAGATCTCCTGCTTCACGAAGACGAAGAAGGCAACATTCTTCAAGCGGAAATTATCGACTTCAAGACCATGGAAGGCGGCGAGGAGATCCACGAAAACGACGAGCTGGATTGGACTGAGTTGGCGCTGCAAGTCCAACTGTATGCCCGCGCGGCCGATCAAGTGCTCGGACGTAATGCAAGAACAGGCAGCGTCCACCTCCTGAAAGACAACCAACGGGTCGAAGTGCCCATCACGCAGGACGCAGTTGATGCAGCTTTGAAGAACATCGAGTGGGCGGTAACGGGGATTCTGAGCTCCGACTTCCCGATGCGCCCGCATCCTGAAAAATGTGCAAAGTGCGATTTCAGAACGATCTGCCCGCAGGAGCCTCAGGATTTCCGTGTGGGAACGGCGATTCCGCCCGAGCTGCACTTGCCTGGAGAACATCGGGAAATGGTCAGAGCATTCAGCTTGTACCAGGAGGTAGACAATGCCGGATAACTTGACGCCCGAGCAGAGAAGTTACTGCATGTCCCGTAATAAAGGAAAGGACACCAAATTAGAAATGCGTGTCCGCTCTGAACTCCACAAAAGGGGATACAGATTCCGCAAGCATGTAAAGGAGTTGCCGGGTAAACCTGATGTAGTTTTTACAAAGGCCAAGGTGGCGGTTTTCATAGACGGAGACTTTTGGCATGGCTACAGATTTCCAGCATGGGAACACAAGGTATCGGACTTCTGGAAGCAAAAGATCAACAAGAACCGCGAGCGGGACAGAAGAAACCACAGAAAGTTAAGAAGAATGGGTTGGAAGGTGCTAAGAATTTGGGAACATGACGTAAGGCATGATATAGATAAGGTTGTAGACAAAATCGTGCAATTAGTTAACTCTTAATCCTCTAACAACCCAACGAACCCCACCGGATCAGGGTCGAGGCGCAGGCGGGCGCCTTTGGGGGCGGGGAGGTCGCGTAGCCAGGCGGCCAGCTGGGCGGGGTCGTGGCTGCGGAGGATCAGGTGGAAGACGTAGCGGCCGCGCACCCGCGGCACCGGCGCCGGGGCGGGGCCGAGGAGCGGGGCGGGGGCTCCCGCGGGGTCCGCGGGCTCGGCGGCTTCGGGCTCCGGGCCGATGCGCTTTTTCAAGAATTCCGCCGCCTCCATGGCCGCGGCGCGGGCGGTGGCTTCCTGGCGGTGGCTGAACTCGAGCACCACCATCCGCACCGCCGGCGGGTAGCCGAGCATGCGCCTGAGCACCAGCTCGGTCTCGGGCACGCTCGTCACGTCACCTTCGATTAGCGCTTCTACGGCCGGGTGGTCGGGCTCGAAGGTCTGCAGGGCCAAGAGCGGGCTGCGGCTGGGGTGCAGGTCGGCCAGCTGCCACAGGAGGCGGTGGTAGCGCTCGGGGGCGCGGAAGTCGGAGGCGGGCAGGAACCCCTCGGCGTAGGGCAGCAGCACCAGGGCGAGCTCCGGGGGCGCGGGGGTGCGGAGAAGCGCCGTCGTGCCCACCACCACGCCGACCTCGCCCCGCTGGAGGGGGCTGAGGTCGTCCTTGCGCTCGGCCGAGTACTGGTAGACGGGCAGGCTGGGCACGCGCCTGCGGACCTCCTCGGCCACCCACTGCACCCCGGGACCGGCGTAGCCGAAGACCTCGCCGCCGCAGACGGGGCAGACCTCGGGCGCGGGTTCGCTGTGGCCGCACTGGTGGCAGACCAGGCGGCCCCGGCGGCCCGGTTTGTGGAAGCGCAGCGGCAGGTCGCAGTTGGAGCAGACGGGTTGCCAGTCGCAGCTCTTGCAGAAGAGGCGGCCCGAGTAGCCGCGGCGGGCGACCAGCACCAGCGCCTGCCGCCCCTTCTCGGGCACCTGGGCGAGGAGCTCGACCGCGCGACCGGTGAGCGGCCAGCCGCGCTCGCGCCGCAGGTCGATGGGCAGCACCCGGGTGCGCGGCGGCCGCACCAAGAGGCCCGGCTTTTCCACCACCTCGACGGCCGGGGTGAGGCTCAGGTAGTGCAGCTCCGCCCCCAACATCTCGGCGCGCAGCTCGGCGAGGCGCACCGCGTGGGCGCGGCTGCCGGAGGCGAGCTTGTAGGAGTCGGAACCCTCGTCCATCACCACGATCCGCTTCCAGCGGCGGGGCATGAGGAGCGCCTGGTAGCTGCCCAGGACCACCGGAGCGGCCTCGCGCCACAGCGCCCGCCGCAGATCCGGGCTCTGGCCGCCGTGGAAGGGCAGGACGGGCGGCGGCCAGCGGTCGTAGGCCCGCTCGAGCGCGTAGCGCTCGGGAAAGAGGACCAGGGTCTCGCCCTCCCGGGCCAGACCGGCGGCGAGCTGCAGCCGCTCGGCGTGGCGGCCGCCGCTCACGCGCGTCGGCGGTTCGGGCACGGGCAGGGGGCGGATGGGCGATCCGGCGGGGGGCGGGGCGGCGAGTTCCAGCTCGACCTCGCGCCAGCCGGCGTAGCCCTTATCCACCAGCGCCCGCACCACCCCGGGCCCCACCCCGGCCGCCGCCGCCAGCGCGGTTTGGCTCTCGGCCTCGCCCAGGGCGCGCAGGGTCTCGAGCGCCGCCCGCTGCTTGGGGGTCAGCTTTTCCGTGGGTTCGCGCAGCGGCACCAGGGTCTTGCGGGTGGGTTTCAGCGCCCGCACCCGCTCCTCGAGCACCCCCCCCTCGCGCAGCTCGTCGAGGAGCGCGGGGTCCAGCTCGGCGGCGTCGCGCCACAGCGCCAGCTGCGGCAGCCCTGGCCGCACCGCTCCGTCCACCAACCGCACCTCGTGGTGCAAGGGCGGCTCCAAAAAGGGGACCAGGTCGGCGAGCAGCTGCCCCGGCGGAGCGAAGTAGTGTTCGGCGGCCCGCATCAGGAAGGCGAGGCCGGCTTCGTCGAGGAAGGGCTCGGCGTCCAGGTAACCGATGGCGTGGCGCAGGGCGAAGTCGCCCTCGGCCGCATCCTCCACCTCCACGACCACCCCCACCCGCATCCCCTTGCGGAAGGGCACGGCCACGCGCAGCCCCGGCCGGGGCGGGAGGGGCGCGCCCTCGGGCGCCAGGTAGCTGAGCGGGCCCAGGGGCAGCGGAAGGAGGATCGAGAGGCGCATCCGCCCTCAGGATACCGGCCGTAGAATGGGCGCATGGAGATCATCGGCGTGCTGGGAGGCATGAGCTGGCCCTCGACGCTCGAGTACTACCGGCTCATGAACGAGGCCGCGCAGGCGCGGCTGGGGCCGGACCGCTCGGCCGAGATCCTGCTCTACTCGCTCGACTGGGGGCGGATCGAGCGCCTGCAGCACGCCGGCGACTGGGACGCGCTCAGCGAGGAGCTGATCACCGGGGCGCGGCGGCTGGTGCTGGGGGGCGCGGGCTTCCTGGTGATCGCCACCAACACCATGCACAAGGTGGCCGACGCGGTGGCGGCGGTGAGCGGGCTCGAGGTGCTGCACATCGCCGACGCCACCGCCCGGGCGCTGCGGGAGGCGGGAGTGCGCCGCGCCGGGCTGCTGGGCACCCGCTTCACCATGGAGGAGCCCTTCATGCGCGAGCGGCTGGAGGGGTGGGGACTCGAGGTGCTCGTGCCCGAGCCCGAGGACCGCGAGGCGGTCCACCGCATCATCTACGAGGAGCTGGTGCAGGGCGTCGTCCGCGACGCCTCGCGCGAGGTCTACCGCGGGATGATGGCGCGGCTGGTCGAGCGCGGGGCCGGGGGCATCGTCCTTGGCTGCACCGAGATCGGCTTGCTGGTGGGGCCCGAAGACGCCCCGGTGCCCGTCTTCGACACCACCCGCATCCACGCCGAGGCGGCGGTGGCGCGGGCGCTCGGGGGCTGATGCGCGCCGCGCTGGCCCGCTGGGCGGTGGTGGGGGCGGGCTTCTTTATCTTCGGCAACCTTTACGCCCCGCAGCCGCTGCTGCCCGAGCTGGAGCGCAGCTGGAACGCCGCCGCGGGCGCGGCGGGCCCGGGGATGAGCGCCCCCATGCTGGGCCTGGTGCTGGGCTCGCTGCTGTGGCCCCGCACCGGCCTGCGCTCGGGGGCGATGCTGGCGCTGGGGGTGCTGGGCGTCGCCCTCTTCGGGGTGCTGGGGGCCTGGGCCGGGGACCCCGCCCTTTGGGCGACGTTGCGGCTGGGGCAGGGGCTGGCCGCGGCGGCGGTGCCCGGGGTGTCGTTCGCGCTTTTGCCCCGGCTCTTCGGCTACCGCGCGGCGGCGGCCGCCGGCTGGCTGGTGGCCGCCAACACCGTGGGCGGGGCGCTGGGGCGCGCGGGGGCGGGGGTGATGGCCGAGGGGCTGGACCCCGCCGGGGCGCTGGTGGGGCTGGCGTTGCCGCTCGTGGGGCTCGCCTGGGCGGTGGCGCCGCTCGAGGGCCGCTTCACGCGTACCGAGGCGCGCGTGCGTGCCGGAGCGGCGCCGCTCCTGGCGTTGGGGGCGGGGCTGTTGTTCGCCAACCTTTTCGTGGCCAACCTGATGCCCTACCGGCTCGAGGCCGCGGGTTACGGCCTCGCGGCGCTGGGGGCGTTCTACCTGGCCTACCTGGGCGGCACCGCGGGGGCGCTCGTAGCGGGTGCGCTTGCAGGGCGGCTGGGACCGCTGGCGGCGGGGGCGGCGGCGCTGGCGGCGGGGGCGTTGGGTACGGTGCTGCTCGCGCCCTGGCCGCTCGCCGGGTTCGCGCTGCTCCTCGCCGGCCTCTTCGGCCTGCACGCGCTCGGCGGCGCCGAGGCGGGCCGCCGGGGGGCCGGGACCAGCGGGGCCTACGTGAGCGCCTACTACCTGGGCGGGGCGCTCGCGGGCCTCGTCTACCCCCTCTTCCTGCCCCGGCCCTTCGGCTGGGCGCAGGGGTTCGTGGGGGGGCTGCTCCTGGTCACCGCCCTGCTGCTCGCGCCGGCGCTAGCGCTTGCCAGAGGTCGGGACGGGTGAAGGCCGCCGGGTCGGTCGTCTGGCCCAGGAGGCGCACCTCCCAGTGCAGGTGGGGGCCGGTCACCAGCCCGGTCGCGCCCACGTACCCCAGCAGCTCGCCCTTCGCGACGCGCTGCCCCGGCTCCACCGCCCGCCGCGAGAGGTGGTAGTAGCCGCTGCACAGCCCCAGGCCGTGGCGCAGGACCACCGCGTTGCCGCGCACGTAGAGTTCTGTGGAGAGCGCCACCACCCCCGCGGCGGGGGCGTAGACGGGCGTGCCCTCCTCGCCGCGCAGGTCCACGCCGCCGTGCCAGCCGCCGGGGCGGCCGTTGTAGCTGCGGCGGGTGCCGAAGGCCGAGGTCTCCTCCACCCGCTCGAGCGGCCAGCGCCAGGGCCCGGGCCCCAGCAGCTCCGCGGTCCAGGGGCCGCAGGCCTCGAGCAGCCGCGCCTTCTCGGCGCGGATCTTCTCGCGGTCCAGAAGGGCGTTCTTTTCCTCGCTGAGGACGATGTTCTCGCTGCCGTAGCCGCCGGGGAGGACGAGCAGCTCGCCCTTCAGGCCCGCCCCCTCGAGCACGAAGGGGTGAAGGCCCGGCCGGGTGTCGGCAGGCACCGGCACCAGGGCGACGCCGCGGGCTACGGGAACCTCCAGCTGGAAGACCCGCACCGCGTTTACCCCGACCGGGACGCGAAAGACGGCCGGCCGCCCCTGCTCTGGCGGCCAGGGGGTGACCGCAAGGCCCCAGTCCGCGGGCCAGGAGGGCTCCGAGGGGATGACCAGCCGCTGGCCGGCGCGGATCAGGTTGACGTCCGCGATTCCGTTGGCCGCGGCCAGGGCCTCGAGCGGCACCCCGTAGGTGCGGGCGATGCGGTAGAGGGTCTCGCCCGGCCGCACCACGTGCACCGGCGCGGCGGCCAACGCCAGGCCCAGGGCGAGCGGCCACCAGAGCCAGCGCTTCATTGCCCGGCCATCGTCTCGGGCATCCGCACCAGCACCGCGTGCCCCTTGGCCACGAGCTTTTCGCCGGCGAACATCTCGGTGTCCACGACCACCTTGCGCTCCTTCACCTCGACCTGGCGGCCCATCAGCCGCAGCTCCACGCCCAGGGGGGTGGGGGCCAGGTAATCGACCTCCAGGTGGGCGGTCACGAAGCGGGGGGCCTCCTCGCTGCCGGGCTCCTTGCCCTCGGCCCGCATCTTGAAGATCGCCGCCGAACCGGTGGAGTGGCAGTCGATCAGGCTGGCGATCAGGCCGCCGTAGACGAAGCCGGGAATGGCCGTGTGGTAGGGCTCGGGGGTGAAGCGGCTCTCGGTGAACTCGCCCGCGGGGTAGGTCTTCAGCTGGTAGCCGTGGGGGTTGAGGCGTCCGCAGCCGTAGCAGTGGGCCACGTCGTCGGGGTAGGTGTCCTGTATGGCGATCCGCATACGTCTAGGCTACCGCTCCGCGGGGGTCAGGGTCGGCGCGAGCCGCGGCACCGCGGGGCGCAAGAGCTACCGGCCGCTTGCGCGGCCGGCGTAGGCATGTATGTATGAAAGCGGGTTACCACTCGAGGCTCATCAGCTCCTGATAGATGCGCTGCTTGTTTTCTTCGTCGATGCGGCGGGCGTCTTCGGAGTCGAAGTCGATCTCGAACAGTGCCTCGCCCTCTTGTTGATGGGCGTACTCCTGGTAGGTTCCGGGTTCTTGCATCATGGCGACCTCCTTCTTCCTTAACTTCAGGTTAAGGAGACCTTCATCTCCGCGGTACCCCCGAATGAGGGCCCCCAAACGGGGGTGGTGCGGCCGGTACAGATGACCCCGCGAGCCCACTAGAATGAGGGCGTAAAACCCATGCAGCTCACTGGAGGTGAGCGAATGTATAAGAAGCGCGGATTTTTTGCGGTACTTGCGGTATTGGCCCTGGCCCTCTCGGCGTGCGGCGGTGTCGTCGTACCACGCGGCAGCGCCACCCTCAGCGGCACCGTGGTTGACGCCACCACCGGACTGCCCGTGCAGGGCGCCACGGCCTGCTTCGTGTACAACGGCAACGTCTCCGATCTTTGCGACAACACCGACGCCAACGGGGAATTCGTTCTGCAGCTCCTACCCGCCGGCGATCACGCGGTCCAGGTGAGCAAGAGCGGTTTCACCACCGCGCGCGAAGCCGTGCAGCTTTCCGACGGCGCCGCCACCACCGTCCGCATCGCCCTCAACCCGGGGTTGAGCAGCGGCGAGCTGCGTATCGTGCTGAGCTGGAACGCCGACCCGAGCGACCTCGACTCGCACCTCTGGATTCCCCAGGGGAGCGGCTACTACGAGGTCTACTTCAGCAACAAGGGCAACTGCGACGCCGCCCCCTACGCCTGCCTGGACGTGGACGACACGACGGGCTACGGGCCCGAAACCACCACCGTCTCGCGCCTGCTGACCGGCGTCTACAGCTACGCGGTGCACTGGTACGGGGGCACGGGCAGTTGGGCGGCTTCGGGCGGTACCGTGCGCGTCTACGATGCCAGCGGCCTGATCGCCACCTACACCGCGCCGAGCAACGCCGACGAGCCGGGCGCCAGCGGGATGGTGTGGTGGTACGTCTTCGATCTGGACGGAGGGTCGCTCGTTCCCAAGAACACCCTGAGCAGCAACCCGCCGATCCCTTCGGCGGTTTCGCTCTCCCAGCAGCGGCTCAAGTAACCTCGTCGGCATCGACGAGGCCCCGGCGCGTCCGGGGCCTCGTTTTGCCGCCGGCCCCACGGACCGGTAGACTGGGAGGGCTGCACCTCGGGACCCGACGCCATGAACACCACGACGCGCTACACCCTCGCCAGCCTGGCCCTCCTCTTCTGGCTCGGTTTCTTCGTGGCCACCCCGGGGGCGGTCCTCCCGTTCTGGCGCACGGAGTTCGGGATCCTGGGGGAGATGGCGGCGTTTTTCAACCTGCAGCTCTTGGGCCTGCTGCTGGGCGTGGGCCTGGCCACGCGCCTCCACCGCCGCCACCCAGCGGTTCCCGCGAGCGCCGCGGTGCTGGCCGCCGCCTACCTGGTCATGGGCCTCGCCCCCTCCTTCGCCTGGATCGTGGCCGCCGCGGGGGTGGGGGGCGTGGCCCAGGGGGTGCTCAACGTGCACGCCAACGGATTGGTGGGCGAGCTGCACCCGCGGGTGCGGGTGCTGATGCTCAACCGCGTCAACGCCGCCTTCGGCGTCGGGGCCGTCGTCGCCCCGCTCTGGCTCACCTGGCTTCCCTGGCGCTTTGGTTTCGTGCTGGCGGCGCTGGGCTGGCTGGCCGCCGCGGGGCTGGCCTGGGGCGCTCCCGAGGTGCGGGAGCGCGTGGGCCGCTTGTCGCCGCGGCTGCTGCGGCGGGCGCTGCCGCTTCTGAGCGCGGTGGGTCTCTACGTCGCCGTTGAGGCCTCGATCTCGGCCTGGAGCGGCGCCTACCTGACCGAGCTGGGCTACCCGGTGCGGCTCGCCGGGGCGCTGCTTGCGGGGTACTGGCTGCTGCTCACGGCCAGCCGCCTGGGGCTGGCCCGCTGGGTCGCGGCCGACCCGCTGGGGCGGCTCTACCGGCTGACGCTCGCCAGCCTGGCCGTCCTTCTGGCGCTGGCCTGGCCGCCGCTCGCCCCGCTCTTCCCGCTGGTGGCCGTCTTCTACGGGCCGATCTTCGGTACCAGCTTCGCGGCGCTGCAGGGCCGCTTCGGTCAGGAGCTGACCGCGGGGATGTTCTACGCCGCGGCCGCGGGAGGGACGCTCGGCCCTGCGCTCTTCGCGGCGCTGCCGGGGCCGCGATGGATCCCGCTCGGCTTCGTGGTGCTGGGTGCGCTGCTGCTTGCGGCGCTCTGGCGGGCGCGCGAGGTCTAGAGGGCCCAGCGGGCGAAGGCGGCCTCGCTGAAGCCGAACTCGAGCTCCCCCCGCTCGATCCATCCCTCGCGAACCTTGGGGAAGGGCGCGAAGCCGCCGGCGGCGAGCAGGTGGAAGGCCAGCTCGCTGGGGCGGGTGGCGGCCGGGTGGAAGGCGAGGGCCGCGGCGCGGGCGGCGCCAAAACTGCTCATGGCCTGGGAGCCGATCATGGCCTCCTTGCCGGAGGTGCGGGCGCGGTCCAGCATGGCCAGGCTGGGGACGAAGCCGCTGCGCGCGGGCTTGACGTTGAGCACGTCGAAGGTGTCCCGCTCCAGCTCGCGTTCCAGGTCGCGCGGGGTGAAGGCGGAGTCGTCGGCGATGAGCGGCAGGACCGCCCGCTTTCGCAGCGCCGCCCGGGCCCGGAGGCGTTCTGTGGGCAGGGGTTCCTCGACCATCGTCACCCCCAGCGCCCGCCAGCGTTCCAGCACCTCCGCGGCGGTTTCCGGCTCGAGCGTCTCGTTGGCGTCGACGTAGACTTCGGCGCCTGGGAAGGCTTCCACCAGCGCGCGGATGCGGGCCTCGTCCGGCTCGCGTTCGCCGTCGGTCTTGAGCTTGAAGACGCGCACCCCCCGCGCGTAGGCGAAGCGGGCGCTTGCGAGCGTCGCCTCCACGTCCCCCTGCCCCACGATGAAGCTCACCCGCACGCGCTTTCGGCCCGCGGGCAGGAGGTCCAGGGGATCCTGCCCCAGCGCGGCGGCGCGGGCCTCCCAGATGGCCATCTCCAGCCCCGCTTTGGCCGCGAGGTTGCAGGGGAGGCGGCCGAGGAGACGCAAAACGCCGGCGTGGTCGCTGAGGTCGGCCTTCCTGAGGGCGGGCTCGAGCCAGTCCAGCGCGGCGCGCACGCTCCCCAGGGTCTCGCCGTAGATCGTCGGGCGTACGGCCACTTCGCCGCGGCCGGTGGAGCCGTCCTCGAGCACCACCTCCACGAGCGCGTGCTCGAGGGCGTCCATCCGCTTGCCCGCGCCCCAGCGCAGCTCCGCCGCCAGCGGAATGCGGAAGGGGCGCAGCCGCAGTTCGCGCAGCCTCACGCTTCCTCCAACCAGGCGCGCACCCGCGCCGCCGCGGAGTCGGGATCGAGGGCGGTGGTGTCGAGGAAGAGGGCGGCCGGCGAGCCTGCGAGCGCGCGGCGGGGGCCTTGGGGGTGGTAGTGCCTTTGCTCTTCGGCCACGATCTTGAGCTTTTCGATCAGCGCCTCCAGCGGATGGCCGCGGCCGAGGAGCCGGTCGAGCTCCTCCTGGGTGAGCACGCCGCCGGCGAGCTCGCGGAAGCGGGCCACCTCCTCGCGGCTCACCCCCACCCGGTCGAAGCCCTCGCCCCGGCCCAGCAGCCGTTCCAGCCGCACCGCGGCGGGGGCCTCGAGCACGACGAAGCGGGCCTGGGAAAAACGTTCGCGGGCGTAGCGCACCTCGGCCTCGCCGCGGAGCCCGTCGAAGACGAGCGGCCAGACGGGCTCGACGTAGGCGGCCGCCAGCGCCTCGGCGATCCCGCCGGGGTGAGCGGCCCGCCAGCGCGCGGTCAGCGCGAAGCGCTGGGCGCGGTCCAGCCGTGCGGGGTCGGCGCCCAGCCGGGGCAGGACGTAGCGGTCCACCAGCTCGCGCCGGTTGGGGAGCAGCGGCCAGCCGAGCGCCCGGGTGAAGCTGCTCTTGCCCACCCCGGTGAGCCCCACGACGATCAGCAGGGGAAGCTCGGGCAGGGGGCGGGTGTTCGCGGCGGGTTCGAAGTGGAAACGCGGCGGCACAGGGACATTATGCCCCATCCGTTTGGGGGTGCGGCCGTGCGGGGGCCAGGGTGTAGGCTGAAGCTGGAGGTATTCATGAAGGAAATTTCAAAGCGGTGGTTAGGAAGTTTGGTTTTGATTCTTGCTCTGGCGGCCTGCAACACCCAGATCAAACCGCAGGCGACCCAGGCCGACTTCGATCAATCGGTGCAGGATTACCAGGCCGACTTGGGCGCCGTCGCCGCCGCGGCCGGACAGGACCTGGCGCTGCAGGCGCTCATGGCCACCCCCTCCGGCGCCCCCGGGCTGCCCACGGGCGCGCTGGCCGCGAACCTGATGAACCTCGGCGCCGGGCCGCTTTCGCCCAGCGACGCCCTCAAGCTGCTGGGCGGCATCGTCCCCCTCGCCGACCAGAACCTCGAACGCGGCAAGTGGGACTACGACCCCGCGGTGCCCGGCTGGGTTCAGGATTCGAACTACAGCGGCGACGACCTGGTGCTCACCTGGCCCTTTGACGACGATCAGAGCAACGCGCACACCGCCGCGCTGACCTTCGACTGGAACTACGGCGCCGCCACCGTGGACGTGCGCGAGTCCGACGGCACGACCAGCGAGGCGCCGCAGGACATGCAGATCACCCTGAGGGTGGACGGCAACGCCGCGGGCAGCCTGCATGGGCAGTTCGCCTGGTACGACTGCAGCGGCACCCCGATCGCCGAGCCCACCAGCGTGGCCCTCAGCGGCAGCGCGGGCGTGAACGACCGCGTCGCCTTCACCTTCAACCTGAGCGCCTCCGACACCCGGATCCAGACGAGCGGCAGCTTCTCGGTGACCGCCGGTGGCGATAGCAGCAGCCTTTCCTGGGACGTTTGGGTCAACGGGGCGATGACCCGCGACGCCAGCTGCTTCAGCCAGGACTTCGACGCCAGCGGCGGCCACGTGAACTTCGCCACCTCCGAATCCGTGGGCGGCGAGAGCCAGAGCTTCGAGTTCAACACCGACTTCACCCTCAACTTCGACGCCGGCGGGAACCCCATCTCGGCCGTCCTCGCGAACGGCTTCGTCAAGGTGGACGGCACCGTCGCCCTCACCTTCTCGGGCACCCTCGACGACGCCAACGGCAACTGTGTGCCCGGCGAGAACGTCAGCCTCGTCTTCGCCGACGGCTCGCTGACCCTCGAGCAGTATCTGATTGCGCAGGGCGCAACCCCAGGCTGCGACTGAGTTCCGGTGCTCACCCCGTGGGCCGGCGCGAGCCGGCTCACTTTCTTTTCGCGCCCGCCCCCTAGAATGCGGGCATGGCCGAACGCCCCAAGCGACCCGAAAAGAAGCTGCGTGAGTACAGCGAGAAGACGACCCGCCGCATGACCGACCTGGACCCGGCCGGGCTGGTGCTCGACAAAGCGCCCGACCGCGCCCGCCGGCAGTTCATGAACTACGCCTTCTTCAAGCTCGACCCCGCCTTTCGCCGGCTCGAGCCCAGCGAGATAGAGGCCGCCAAGGACGAGTTCGCCGGTGTGGTGGAGCGCTGGGCCGCCCGCGAGGGCTTCATCGTCCGCAGTTACTCGCTGGTGGGCCTCAGGGCCGACACCGACTTCATGATCTGGCGCATCGCCTTCGATCCCGCCGAGTTCCAGGCCATGCAGCGCGAACTCAACCGCACCCGCCTGGCCGGCTACCTGACCCAGCCCTACAGCTACCTCTCGATGCAGAAGCGCTCGATCTACGTCGATCGCTTCAACCCCGAGGGCGAGGGGGTGGAGCTGATGCCCGGTGAGGGGGACTACCTCTTCGTCTACCCCTTCGTGAAGAAGCGCGAGTGGTACAAGCTCACCCCCCACACCCGCCAGGGGATGATGGACGAGCACATCTACGTCTCCGCGCCCTTCGAGGGGGTGCGCCTCAACACCAGCTACTCCTACGGCATCGACGACCAGGAGTTCGTCGTCGCCTTCGACGCCAACCACCCCTCTGAGTTCGTGGACCTGGTGCACCGGCTGCGCTTCACCGAGGCCAGCCTCTACACCCTGCGCGACACCCCGATGTTCACCTGCCGCAAGAAGCCGGTGCGCGAGCTGCTCGACGACCTGGCCTAGTGTTTGGCCGGCAAGAAAGGGCTGGGTTGCTTTGCCGCGCTGACCCACAGCTTTTCCCGCGGCCTGGAGAGGGCAACGAAAAGTAGCTGCCGCTCGAGCTCGAGCAACGCTTCCCGGTCGGCTTCGGTCTCGGCCTGTTTGAGCACGAAGTCGTTGGGCACTTGTCCATCCTCGACCCCGATCACCGCTACCGCCCGGAACTCCAGGCCCTTTACCCGGTGCATCGTGGCTAAGCTGACGCCGGGTCCTTGGCCGCCTTCCTCCAGAAACCGAGACGGTAGGCCGGCGCGCTTCACCGCGGACGCACCTCGGGTCTTTAACAATTTCTTGGTGCGCGCTACGACCGCGGTCTGCTCTGTATCGTAGCCCTGTTCAATCAATGCGCGTAACCAGTTGGCAAGAGCGGACACTTCTTGGTTAGGTTGGGCAAACACCTGGATTTCTGGAGATTCGCCGCGCAAAAGACTCAAGGCCTTGGGGGCGACCTCTTCCCCCTCGGCCTCGGTCACCTTCTCGGGTAGCACCCCCACGGCGAAGTTCGCAATCTCACGGGTGGTGCGGTAGTTGATCCAGAGCCTCTGTGACCGACCCACGGTCTCTATACCGAGCCGCCGCCAGGGGACGCGGGTTTGGTAGATGCGCTGCGCGGCATCCCCGACCAGGAAAAGATCGTTATCGCCCTCGGGGACGATCGCGCGTAGTAGCTTCAGCTGGATCGGGCTTAGGTCCTGGGTCTCGTCCACCACCACGTGGTCGAACCTGGGTAGCTTCTCGAGGTTCTCGAGCAACGTTCGCGTCCGGCTGCCCCAGGTTTCAAGCCCCCGGGAAACAAGCAGGCTCCGGGTCCGGTCGAAGACGGGCCAGAGCTCCCGGCGCCGCGCTTGGCTGAGCGGCGTGCCCCGGCCGGTGCGGTCCACCGCCAGGTACTCCTCCAGGCTGCGCACCCCCCAAGCGTCCACCACCCGCACCCACTCGTTGAAAAGGAAAAGGTCGCTCGCCCACTCCGGGCGTCCAACCTCTTCCGCCGCCCGCTTAAGGGCCTCCTCGATCTGCTTATCCCTGGCGACACTGAGCTTCTTGCCAAGCCCTTTCGTATGCCAGCGCGTGAGCAGGCGATCAAAATGCTCGACCTCGAGGTTCTCGAGTCCCCCAGCAAGCCGCGCTACCCCGTCTTTGAGTGCTTCGGCGAGCGTCCGCGTGTAAGTGGTGAGCAGCACTCGAGCCTCGGGGTTTTCTTGGGCCAGGCGCACCGCGCGGTGGATTGCCACCACCGTTTTCCCCGTGCCGGCCGCGCCCGTTGCCTTGGCCGGGCCGCGGTAGTCCTGGTCCACGACGGCGCGCTGGACCGGATGTAAAAAGACCATCCAGTCCTCCCAGTCTCCGAAGAGGGCTTGCTTGAGCTCCTCCTTGGTCTCGATTAGGAGGTAACGGTAACGGTTGCTGGGGTGGTGGAAAGGGTCCTCAACCTTAACCTTGGGCGGAAGCGGAACGGGCTTATTCTCGAGCAAACTGAGGATGCGTTCTTGTATCAGCGGGCCTAGCTCGGAAGCGAGTTCGAGGGCGCGGTCTATGTCGGCCAGCTTCATCGTCGCCACGTAGTGGAGGGGGATCCCCAGATCGTGAAGGTACTCCTCAGGGTAGTGGGCAAGTGGAGCGTGAACCTCAGTCTTTTTCACCACCACCTGCTCCTCGACTTTTATGCGGACAACCTGGAACTCCTGGGTCTTGGGGTGGAACTCCGCCCGATGCCGCTCAGCCCACTGGTAGGCCTTGTCGTGATGATCCACGTACAAGGGGACGAGCGTACCCTCCTGCGCGGAAAGAATTAGTCGCAGGTCCTTATTCAGCCGCAGCGACCAAAACCCGTTTTTCAACTTCTCGAGCTTGTGACCCGGCATGAGCAGGCCGGCAGCGAGCTTTAGCAGTTCATAGTTGATCTGTTCTGCTAGCTCAGCTGGAAACTTCTTGCGGACTTCCTCCAGCAGGTCATGATTCAGGGCGATGTTCCATTGCATCTTTGATCGCCTCCACGACCCGGTCCGGGTCCTCCGCAACTTCGACGTATTTCCAGGAGCCGCCGATCTTTGCAGGGTTCATGTCGACCAACACCACCCTTCCCCAGCGCAGGAGCGCCTGGCCGGCAACCGCTCCGTCATCACCGACGAGGTCTTCGAGCACCGCGTCGGGGGGTGGCACGCCACGGGCCTTGAGTGCCTCGACCAGGGGTTCAAGGTCGGGACGTACCGAAAGTAACTCCCCCCAGGGGTCTCGGCCCCCGGCGCTGACCAGGCTCCTAAGCGTCTCGAGGTCCTGCGTCCAGTCCTGATCGTAACGGAATACCAGATGCCTCCTACCCGCCTCGGTGAGTAGGCCACGGCGAAGCGCGTCGCCCTGGAGGCGCTTGGGGTCGTCGTGCCCGGGGCCGTCCACAAAGACGCCTAGATCGGCTTCGCGATAATAAAAGTCGTACCGCACTGAACTGCCACCCACGGCCACGGTGTACTGAGCTTCGTCGGGTAGCGGCAGGCTTCGGCGCTTGAGTTCATTCAGGAATTTCTTTTCGAGCTCACTCTCCGCGTGCCTCAACAGGCGCTCTATGCGGGTTCGTGAAGCCGCCGGCGAAAACACCAGCCTCCGCCAGCCTTTGAGGTCGTTTAGGACCAAACGTCGGTCAAGCAAGTGGTGCACGGCCTGGTTGTGGTAGCTGAGCAGGCAACGGTAACAGGCTTTTTCGCAGGCCTCTTCAGGGTCGTTGGCGTGCAGCAGGTCGAGAGCCACATCGATGAGCTGGTCCCAGCGCGCGGGTTCAAGCAGCGACCTCAGTGCTCCCAACCCGCCTTCTACCCGCTCGTGAAAGACGATACGGTAGGGCACCCCCGAAGCTCCTGCGGGCTCGAGAAACACCCCCAACTCTCCTTCTTCCAGCTCGAGCGCTACAAGCGCAGCCCGCCACAAAGCCCAGCCCAGGCTCTGGTAGTAAGCGTAAGCCTGTTCGTCGTCCAAGTTCTTGGGCGCGTAGAGCACCAGCGCGTCGACTTCAGCTTCGTGGAACAGGACAACACCATGCACCAGGTCTTCTTCACCGGCGAACTGAGGGCATTCCCCCCGCTTACCTTCGCGGTGGGGGTGCTGCTCAATTCGTTTTTCACCAAGCAACCATTCGCCGCACTTGCGGCACAGCACGAACCCCCCGCGCTCCTCAGCCCTGGGTCCGAGGTTGCTTACCCGGATGCGTGCCTGGTGGTCGTATTCGATTCGCAACTCCCCGGCTTCGTAACCCTCGACCACGCCCGAGGGCTGGTAGCTTTCGACCATTAGGTAACCGCGCCGGCGGCGCTCTTCCTCTTCGCTGGTAATACGTCGCCGCCGGCGGGCGCGTTGCCAGGGCATGGGCAAAGCGTGCATCCGCGGAGCCATAGATAGGTCCTGCCCGCAGCGCTGGCAGCGCTGCGGCAGGCGCCCGGTCGTGGGCTCGGGATGGTTGGGGAACCCGCAGTTAGGGCAAAGGGCCACCGGCACGAGCTCGTCTTCGTGTAATCCGTAAGCCATGCGGTTGACCTCGTAGGCAGACTTCCCGTAATAGACGAAGTTCCCCGGGGCATATTCCCTCAGGGCAATGAGCGGCGTTCGGGTAAGTTGCTGCGGCCCCCGGGCCGCGAGGAGATCAAGGTGTACCGCCTGGCTGCTGAAAGCGTAGTTCGGCACAAACCCTTCGCTTTCGAGCAGATCCCGCACGCGCAGGGGGTTGTCACCCACGCCGCGCAACTGGTCGATTCGCTTCCCCAGCGCGTCGAGCTCGCGCTGCAGGCCTCCACGCACCCTTGGATCGTTCAGGTACGCGATGCGCATTTTGACCGCCTCGTGTTGCTCTACCAAGGTGGCCAGTGCCTTGCGCCAGTTCACGAGGGTCCGGTCCAGAGCGCTCACGAAACCGTCCACTTCGCGTTCGATGAACGAGAGGTCGAGCCAGTCGAACTCCTGCAATTCTAGCGCCAGCGAGCGGGCAATGGCCTCGAGAATCCGGGTTCGCTCGGCGTTCAAAGCGCGCTTGAGCCCCTCTTCGATTTCTGCCCGCAACGGAAACGCAGGCCTCGCCTCGACGTCTACGAGTTCCTGCATACTTCCGGGCAGCTCCCAAACCGGAGCCAGATGTTCGAGCACCACTGCGTGCAGGTGAGCCCGTGTCAGCTTCTCGTTATCGAGCAGGAACCTGGGCGGCCGCACCTCACCCCGGATCATTTCTTCGGGGTGGCGGTAAAAGTACTGATCGTGCGGACCTCGTCGGTAACCCTGTCCGGCAAAGACCTGCACCAGCGCGGGTTGCCCTCGCCTCCCGGCTCGGCCCGAGCGCTGGGCGTAGTTTGCAGGCGAGGGGGGGACGTTGCGCAGGTAGACGTTGGCCAAAGCGCCAATATCCACACCGAGCTCCAGGGTGGGCGTGGCCACCAGCACGGCCAGGGGGCTTTCGGGGTCGCGAAAGCTCGCCTCCAGCCGCCGCCTATCTTCGGCGGGAACCTGTGCCGAGTGCGGCCCGGCCTGGGGGGGCACCGCGAACCAAAACTCTTGATAGAGCTCCCTGAAGAACGCGCTGGGAGGTTCTTCCCGAAGCAAGACGCCGGGGAACTCGGGGGAACGGTCCAGCACCTTCAAGTAGAAGGGCACCCGGCTCTTTGGGCAGTAGCGAAGGTTCTTGCTCCGCACCCGTTGGAGCCGCACCCGGCTGGGGCTAAGCACATGGCCTCCGATCTGGTCACGACCGCGGGATGGCAAACTTTTGGGGCTGAGCAGCCGCTCGTCCTGCAATTTCAGGTAAACGTTGCGCAGCCAGGATTGGGCGTCTTCGC
This sequence comes from Oceanithermus desulfurans, assembly GCF_014201675.1. Classification (NCBI taxonomy): domain Bacteria; kingdom Thermotogati; phylum Deinococcota; class Deinococci; order Thermales; family Thermaceae; genus Oceanithermus; species Oceanithermus desulfurans. The sequence continues at coordinate 100,153 of NZ_JACHEZ010000007.1, forward strand.
GCCGTTCCAGGTTCAGAGCCCTTATGACCCACTGCTCGAAGCGGCTGGGGCGGACGCCTCCGATCAGCGGCACCACCCGTCCCCGCTTGGGGGGCCTTGCGGGTTTGCGTTCGACCAGAACCACGGGCTCGCCCGGTTCATAAAAAACCGCCTCCGCGAAGCCCTCATCTTCGAGCAATTGTCGTACCCGGTAGTCAAAATCGAAGTTCATGATGTCCAGGTCGACTCCGCTGCCCAGCGCTTCGCGCCGGCGCACCAGGTCCAGTAAGCCCCGCAGCACATCGGCGCGGACATCGGCCGGGGTTTCCTCAAAACCCTTCCAGAGGTTTTCGTCCTCTACCAGCTTTTCCAGCCCTTTGTACTCGTAGCGAACCAGGCCGGCTTCTTCGAGGTTCGGGAAGTTGGGTTGTACGTTGCGCGCCGCGTCGGCAGCGGCAAAAAGCTGCAGGACGGTGGCGTAGGCCCTGGATACTTCGGGATCCTGATAAATCTCGGCCCCGCTCCGTTTCCAGTAGTTCAGTACTTCCAGCCCGGCTTCGCCCAAGCTTAGCGACCCCTTTTCGTCGAGCAGGCGGAGCAGCGCTTGTCGGAAGGCCAAACGGTGGGCCAGGTCAGAGAAGTGGGCCGATTGGAAACTGGTGTCTTGAACGTTGTCGGTAAAAGCGATGATCTTGCGCTCGTCTTCCGCCAGGGAGCCCAGGGTGGCGAGCAGGATCAGGTCGGTAGCGGTGGACCGGCCTACCAGGCCAAAAGGGGTTAGCTTGGCGTACTCCGCTGGCCGGCGGTCGTAATGGATGCCGCAGTGGGGGCAGAAGAGAAAGGGGGCAGCCACTTCTACGAACGCGCGGCCCCCTTCTTCGGGGCGCACCTCGCCTCGTTCGGGGTCAATCCGCAAGTTACGGGGAGTATGCGGGCGGTAGCTCGACTTCACCCCGCCATTGCCGGTCAACCAGTTTTCAGGCAGGGACACCTCTTCGGGATCGAAGGCACCGGGGGTGAGGTAGACCACGCCCTCGGTCTCACCGAACTCGGCGGGTTGAAAGCGGTTGCCACCGCGAAAAGCTACGTAGAACTCGTTCTTGCACTGGCGGCAGAAGACCACAGGATACGCGGGGGACCCGCCGAGCTCCAGCTCGCCCTGGCCGCTCAGCCGCGGCGGATCATGGAGGGTGCCGGTCAAGCCGACGTTCTGGCTGTAGAAGCCGTGCAACTTAAGTTGTAACAAGGGTTTTTCGCCGACTTCGGCAAACTGAGCCAGCGACATGAAGGCCAGCAGTTCGCGGCGGGCCTCTTCAGGGGGCAGGTTCCGAACTTCCGCATAAGCGCTTACCAGCTCCGCAAGGGGTTTGGCTCCCCGGCTCAGCTGCGCCCCAATCCAGCCAAGCGTCGGGTGGTCTTGAAGGTGCCTGCCCAGCTCGCCGGGATCGGTTTCGCTTGTGCCCAGGAAGGCCAGGGAAAGTTGTTCTACCGCCGACTTTCCCACAGCTTTCAGTTCGGGAACCGGACCTAGTGGGGGCTGGGGTACGGCGGGCGTCGGGCGGGCGTCGGCGTAGGTTTCGCGGATGAGCACCTCTACGGGTGCGCCAAAGAGGCGGCTGGCAAAATCAAGGGCTCCGTCGCCTTCTTCTTCCTCGATGGTGGCCGAGGTACCGATAAACCGAAGGGTGCCCTCAGTGCCGGTGTGAACCTTGAGCCTGCGAATCAGCAGCGCGGTATCAGCCCCCTTGAGTCCCCCGTAGGTGTGGAGCTCGTCGAGCACCAGGTAGCGGAGTAAGCCGCGATGCTCCGCGGGGAAGAGGCTCAGGTCCTCGCGGCGGGTGAGGATGAGCTCCAGCATGACGTAGTTGGTAAGCAAGATATCCGGCGGGTCCTGACGGATCTCCTCCCGCGAGGCGCGCATCACGGTGGAGAGCGCTCCGTCGTCCAGGCGAAGTTCGCGCTCGAGGGACCTGCGACGGTCCTCCCCCTCCTCGCGGGTATGGGGTGTTTCCCCGGTGTACAGGGCAACGCTCAGGCCGCTATCGCGCAGGCGCAGCACCAGGTCGCGGAACTGGTCGTTGGCCAGGGCGTTCATGGGGTAAACCAGAATGGCCTTGGTGCCGCGCTTGCCCTCGTCGCGCATGCGCAACGCGTAGTCGATGACGGGCAGACCGAAGGCAAACGACTTGCCCGAGCCGGTGCCCGTGGCCACCACCACGTTTTCGCCTGCTTTGGCCCTTCGGAAAGCCTCTACCTGGTGTACGTAAGGACGGATAGGGGGCGAGCCGGCGTCGTGCGCATTCTGGCGGAAGATGCGCAATGCGTCGGGATGCAGCAGGTCTTCGTTCACAAGCCGCTCGAGCGGGGGGCCCGACTTGAGCTCGCGCCGCAACTCCACATAGGGTTCGCGCCAGAGTAGCCCGCCTTTTTCGACCGCCTCTTCCAGGTAGGTTCGAATCGCTGGATTTTCGGGTTTGACGAAGGCTTCGACGTAGCCCCGGTAGACTTCGCGAACGTGCTGAATGCGTGCAAAGGCGTCCCGGGACAGCAAAGGGGAAACCCCTTCGGCCGGAAGCTCGAGCACGCCCTCGGCCAGCGCCCGCCAGCCCGGGGGCATGGAGACCAGCCCGACCCGGATTCGCAGCTCGTCGGCGTCCAGGCCCATATTCTTGAATGGGGCAAGCAAGGCCGAAAATTCCTCCGGTGCAACCTCCGAAAAGTCCACACCGGACCAGTCGAGGGCGGCACCGCCCACGAACTTGGGAACGACCTGTGAATACCAAACCTGCGGGCTCAGGACTTGCTCGATCTCGGCCAGGTTCACTGCATCCATTCCGCTCTCCCTGTTCTTGCCTTACTCTAATGCCTTGGTCGCTTTGATGGGTTTAGGCGTGAACATTGGGTGGGGTGCGGCCGACCGAGTTCGCCAGAGCCCGTGCCTGGGTAGTGGTTGGAAGGGTAGTTGGTCGAATATTCCCAGGGGCCTCGTAGAGGCCCCCGGTCCAAGGTGCTACCTGACCGTCTTGAACGCGGGCAGGACGAGCCGCGGTAGGCCCATCTGGGCGGTAAGCTGGTCTACCTGAACTCGGAAGTAGGGCCAGAGGTTGACCGGCAAGTTCTGATGGGCGAAGAGTGCGTAGATCGCCTTGGAAGGCTTCATCCGAGAGCTGTAAACGCCGCGCCAGACCGCCTGGATGTAACCGAACGTGCGCTCCTTGCCGCCGTCTTTTTCCTGCACCAAGAACTCGACCTCGAAGCGCAGGGCGGCGGAGAACCCTCCGTCCATCAGCCTCGGGTGTTCGTCGGTCGGGGTGAGGCTGATCTCGAAACCCAGCCGCCCTTCCGGACGCGCCTTGACCTGGGCTTCGATCTGCTCGAGCAAGACCGCTCTCAAATCCAGGCCCCGGATGAACTCGGTGTAAGCCTTCGGGTCCACCTTAGGGGCTTCAGGGGCTTCGCCCTTTTTTGACTTCGGCTTATGGAGCCCCGAGTTCACCAGCACGTTGTAGGCGCGCTGGTAGCGGATGCCCAGCTCTCTTGCGATCTCGCTGATGCTCTTACCCTGCCGGTAAAGCTCGCGGATCCGCTCGGACTTGGTGGGGGATGCCTGCGCCGCCATCTACGCCGCCCAAACGAAGTCGCCCGCGTCGCCGTCGCCGGTGCGCTCGGGCCCCTGCCAGCCAAGGGGGGCCGGACCCTGCCAGGCGGGCTCCTCGGCCACCACGTCCATGTGCTCGAGGAAGTAGCGAGCCGCTACCTCGCCACTCTCCTGGTCCACGAAGTTCAGATCCACCCGGTAGCCGAGAGCGTTGGCGTAGCGGGCGATGGTCTCCAGGCTCAGGGCAAGCCCCTCGGCGCCCTCGATCTGGGAAAGCCGGCTCCGGTTTGCGTAGCCGAGCCTCCGAGCCAGCTCGGTCTGGCTGAGGTCCCGCTGCTTGCGCAGGTAGCGCAGGATCTCGCCAAGCTCCTCGGCGGTGACCTCGTAATAGGCCCGCCGCAGTTCGGGGTTTTCCATCGACTCTGCGAAATACTTTTCGAGCGTGGTGAGTTTCCTCTTCACTCCTCCGCCTCCTTTCGATAAGCCCCAAGCGCATAAGACAGCAGAGCGTCGTCAGACTCCTTAGATTTCTTCAGCTCTCCCGCGGCAGCTACGAAAATCGCCTCTCCTTTGCGCCAAAAGTAGATGCGGATGTAGTGGTGGCGGTAGCGCTTGCGTAATTCGGAGATGGGGCCGTGAAAGTTCCATTTCACGTAGGGCGCCCGAAGATCCTCCCCTTGCTGCTCTAGCAGTTTCAAAAGCCACATTACTTGGGCCCACAACCTCGCGTCGTCACGTTCCAAGCGCCAAAGCCACTCCTCGATAAGCGATTGACCGCGCTCATCGCGATAGAACTCAACTCGATAGGGCCCGGACACTACACACTCCGATCCTAATGCGCCCCGTGAACGTTAGTCAACCCTAACTTATACAGCCGCGATAATCGCGCATTAAGAGACGGCGCGCTTCTTCCACTCATTTGCATTTCATCAACTCCCGAAGACGGTCGATCTCGTCCTGCGGGAGGCGGCGGCCGCTCGCCAGCCAGCCTTCGAGCCAAGCACAGAGCTCGTTCGGCTCAATCAAAACCTCATCCAGAGCCCGCTGGGCCACCCAGATGGCGCCGTGAACCTCCACGCCGTGCCGTGCAGCCCGCTTCCTAAGGGGGCCGTCGCTCGCGACAAGGATCGCTTTGTTCTTTTTTGCGTAGTAGAGAACGAGCGCGTCGGTTGAACTCAGATTCGCCGTCCTCAGTCCTAACGCAGGCATAACCCAACTTCGGGGAACGGCGACCTCCCGATAACCCGCCGCGCGGATCTCTTCTGTGAGCTCCGCGCCGCACTCGTTCAGCACGACGTCGAGCACGTGCACCGATCTGGCAAGCTTTGGCAGCAAAGGTAGGCCATTCACGCTCTCCAGGTCCAGCAGCGTGGAGGTGTCGACCACCAGGATCAAGCGGGGACCTCCCGCCACTCCCTAAGCCGCCGGTGAAGCTCGGGAACCGGCTCGCCCAGCACCTCGGCGGCGCGGCTTAGGGTGATTTGCTCGTGCAGCACCAGCTTCCAGACGAGGCGCTCCAGACGCCCGAGCGTTTGGGAAGCAGGCAAGGGCTCCCCGGGTTCCCAAAGCTGCCCGAAACGCTTGTTGATCCAGCCAAGTTGTTGGCCCATTTGCTTTTGCGAGATCAGCTTAAGCTGGGCCGCCCGTAGGAGAACGGTTCGCACGCTTACACCGTAACGAAAACGCAAGTCTGCGAGCAAAGGTAGGGGCAGCCACCGCTTTTCAAAGCCCCTGAGCTCATCTTTTAGCGTTTCAGGCGGAAGCAAGACCGCAGCCGCGAAGTGATTCGCCGTCTTCTCCCGGGGGTCGCGTTTCCGGGCGGGGCGCTTGGGCTCGTTGTACTCCTGCCGATGAAAGATCAGGTGTGCGAGCTCGTGCAAAGCAGTGAAGCGCTGCCGTTCAACGGCATGTTCTGCGTTGATGAAGATCACCGCTCCCACCTCGTTCTCGTCGTAGGCGGAAAAGCCCGACACCTCCGCAGGTAGCGATTGGAGGATAACCTTGAGCCCCCGCTGCTCGAGCAAGTGCAGCACGTCGCCCAGCGGCCCCTCCTCCGCCCCCAGCCAAACCCGGACCTCGCGGGCGACTTGCTCGATGAAGTCCGGGTCGTAATCGGCCCGGGGGCGGTATTCGGGAATGACCGGTGTTTCTCCAGCCAGCTCTTCGATCTCCCGATAGTCCCTGGCCTTCTTGCTAAGCAAGGTACGCAGCTCGGAGGAGAGTGCTTTGGGGTCGTCGGCGCGGAACAATAGCGCGGGGGCCTCTGCCTGGGGACGTTCGAAGAAAAGCTCCAGGGGCACGCCGAGTTCGCGCGCCAGGAGTGCCAGCTTGGCCACCGGAGGCTCGCGCTCGCCTTTTTCCCAGGCAGCCAGGGTCTGCCGAGTGACCCCCACCCGGCGGCCGAGCTCCCCCTGGGAAAGGCCCCGGGCCCGGCGGATTTCACCGATCAACTTAACATTCACAGGCATACTTTAAACCTTCCGGGTTAGGCCGACGTTAAATATATTGTACAACCACGCAGGGAGTAATTAGGTGCGCTGCTTATCCCCTCAATAGGTGTGAGCTGGCTGGCCCAAGGGGATTCGGTTACAGCAGTGCCAGGTAGAGTTCCCACTCCACTCACGCTACGCGCACCAAGTGGCGCGCCGCTCGCCAATTCGGCAACCTACGCTAAAGCTTGTTTCAATACAGATGGTATACTGGCTTCGCCAGGCCCGGTAACCGAATTGTCACCGTAGGGTGTGCGTGCCCTGAGCGGGCTAGGTGCCGGACCGCTTTGTTCACAAGGCGCCCACACAAGAGAACGCCGCTTGTTAATCAAGCAGCAGGCGCGCTAGTGCTTGCCGACTTGGTGACCGGCTGGGCCTGTTGAGATGAACTTATCGTCAATCCACCCTCTGTTAGCGAGTGTGGACGCTGCAATACGGATTTGCCGGGATGTAAAGTTACTTTTTTTGCGCGGTGCCCATTCATAAAAGCGCCACTCCAACTCATCGAGGTCCACGGGTTTATCGCGGATGGCAATCCAATGAACGGTGGCCAACAGTTCCAGGCCGTGGGGCGATTCAAACCCTTCCACAAGTTCCGCTACGCGTTGCAAGCGCTCTTGGGCATCGGGTGCCGAATCCAGGGCGCGTTGCGCATCTTCCAGAGCGCCAGGGACCAGCTCAATGACTTTGTTCGGCTGATCGCCTCCCACGCCGTAGCCGCTTATAAAGTAAGAATCTACAGATTTGAGAACATGACGCAGGTTCTCCGCATAGGGGCCGTAAGGGGCCTTGACATAACGAAGCTTGAGGGGCAGGCCTGCTTCTTGGGCAAAGTACATTAGTTTGTGTACTTCGAGCAAAGTAATAGAAGGCGCCAAAAGGCCTTGTAAGTACCTATCAATCAGGCTAACTAGGACTGCACGACCTTGCGTCATCTTAGGGGGGGTGCCCCGTCGAACGCTTCGCGGTAGCGGCTCTTTTTCCAGTGGTTCGTACACAACAATGTGAACGCCTCGGAGATCTTTGAGGGCGTTTTCGATTAGGGGGCGCACTTCTTTCCAATCGAGCCCGCCAAGGCCCGAGCCTAATGGGGGGAGGGCCAAGGATTTGATCCCTCGCTTGGCAATTTCTTCCCGCAGAGCCTGTAGCCCTGCTTCGATGTCTTCAATCCGTGATTTGCTGCGCCAGTGCCTTTTGGTGGGAAAGTTAATAATGTAGCGGGGGTTGGTGAGCCGGCCCGTTTCGTAAACGAACATTTTGCCTGGTTGAACTTCTTTACGGCTGCACGCTTTTACGTATTCCTTGAAGTTGTCGGGCCAGGCTTGTTTGAACTGCAGAGCAATACCCCGACCCATGACCCCTACGCAATTAACGGAGTTAACAAGGGCCTCTACGTCCGCTTCAAGGACGTTCCCTTTGCGGTACTCGATCATGGCCTCGCGCTCCGCACAGTAGTACTAATAGTACCACCCCTTCATGACCCGAACATCGAGGCAGATAGCCTGCCCGTGCTGAAGGAGGGTTTGGACAACTTTACGTCGAATCTCTTCGCTGTATACACCTATTCGACGAATCAATTCGAACGGAAAGAACTCATAAACCAGGAACTCGGCCTGCTTGCGCTCCTTCACGTCTACACCCCGAAAATCTGTGGCGGCAATGGCATCCCAGTCGAGTCGTTTAAAGTCACCTGGGTTGCACCCAAACTCAACCGCATAAGCCCCAGCGTTGCCGAAAGAGAGGGCCCACTTGGCGCCTTTGCGTTCGGCCCATTCAATCGCTCTATACAGGTCAGCTTCCAAATGAATAATCGGCTCCTGCCCCTCGGTGAAATCGATATCCGGGTGACCCCCTTTATACAGAATATAGAGCATGATTGAACGGGGGCAGTAATAAAATGGCACGTACTCACCAACTTTGGTGCCCGGGTAGCACGCCACCTCGATTTCTTCCAAGCGGCGACGCTTGATCTTTGACATGCCGACGGCTTGCGGAGGCCCTCCTTTCTGGATCATCAGCGCGTCCGATATCAAGCCCCCACGCCTGAGAATGCCTTCAAGGTTGTCTACGTGAGTAATGTGGTAAATCTTAGGGTTCTGGGGCATCGGGCTCACACCGGTTCACCCCCCCAAACAACCGCTCCCAGGCTTCGAGGACGAGGCGGCGGGTGCGGTATTCGCCGTACTCGCGGAGTTCCTTGCGCTTGAGGGCGGAAAAGGTTTCGGAGGGGAAATCGCTTTGCTGGGTACGGGCCTTGTAGGCGGCGGGGTCGAGGGGGTCTTGGACCTCTTCCCAGTCGTTTTGCACCAAGGTTTCGAGCTCGCGCTCGGTGAGGTCTTTGGGGTCTAGGATGTAGCGGAGCTGCTTGCGGTTTAGGCCGTAGAGCCTCGCGTAGTAGGCGTCGAGCTCGGCGCGGACGAGGGCGCGGCGGTCCTCGTTCCAGCCGAAGGGCGGGAAGGGGGCCCGGCCCGCAAACCAGCCGGGCGGGGCGAAGCGGGGATCGCGGCCCGCCTCCTCCAGGCCCACGCCGTGGTGCTCGGCGAAGCGGCGACTGATCTCCCTCCGGATGTCCTCAGCTAGGTCCGGCGGAACGGCGCTCGGGTCCGCGAGCTCTTCCCAGAGGTCCTGTGCGAAGGGCGCGAGGTCCCAGGCGGTGTAGACGAGCTCCAGGACGCGGGGGACGAGGAAGCGGAGGTCTTCGGGGGTGTAGGCGGTCGGGGGGAGGATGGGGAATTGCTGAAGGTAATTGAACGTTAGATGTGTCCCACCTACTTTTTGGCGAGCCACATAATCTAAGACCAACGAATCAAAGTCAGCCAATAGTAGTAACTGCATGTATGTAGTAGCCTCGGATAGCAATAAGGGAGCTGTGTGTCCTACCCCCACCCTCGGCACCAGCGAGAAGATCGCGGTGCGCTCGTTGGTAGAGTTTGTGATGTCCCGGAAGCCCAGGAACCACCCCCGCTCCCAGCGCCAGCGAAGCTGTCCCTCGCGGTCGCGCTGTTCCAAGCGGGCCTCGACCTCGGCCTTAGGCACCCAGTAGCGGGGCTGGGGCTGGTAGGCGGGGTCGGCGTGTTCCTCGGGGGTGGTGTCGCGGGTCTTGCTGGCCCCGGGGTCGTAGGTGGCGAAGAGGTGGTCGAACTGCCAGATCATCTTCGCCTCGTAGAGCGGCAGGTAGACCTCGCCGTCCTTCTCGAAGCGGTTGCCCCGGAGGGTGAAGCCCTGGTCGGTAAGTTCCTTGTATGTTTTGAAGAGTACCGAATCGGTATTCATCATGAACATGAGGCGAAAGCGCACGCCCCAGGGGTTCTCCTCGGGGACATGGCGCGTCTTGGGCGCGAGCGGCAGGTCCTCCATGAGGAGCTGGCCGGGGGGCGCGTAGGCTTCCTCCCGCGCCTCGCGGAGGAGGACGGGGACGCGGCGGTAGATGGCCTTGGTGAGCTCGGCGTCGGCCCGGGTGCGGAAGGTGGGGCAGGTTTTGGTGTTGGGGTTCAAGAGGGCGAACTCCTCGGGGGCGAGGGTGAAGGCGCGACGCTCGTCGGCGAGGTGCTCAACGCGGGTGGCGAAGAAGAGGAGCCTTGCGGGCCGGGCCGGGTCGCCGGGCCCTTTGAGGGAGAAGATCGAGAACTTGATGCGACTGTCGATCGCGGGAAAGAGCTTTTCCCGGTTCTCAAAGTCCAAAAGTGCCGCGAGCTCGCCTCGATCGACTACTTCGTTAAAGAAATACTGATTGAAAGAATCCGTCGCAATGCCCGTAGGTACGAGCATCCCCGAGCTGCTCTTGTGCCCAAGTATTGCCCTGGCAAGCTCAGCAAAAAGCGGTGCTAAGTTTAGCCGTCCATAGGACGATAAAGGGAAACGTTCGGATGTATGAATGAAGTTTTTAGTGGCGGCAAACTCAATTGTATCGCGCAAATATTCGAAATAGAGAGCAGGATCTTCCTGCGCCAACTGCGCAATCAGCCGTTTTCGCGCGGCCATTGTTGGGGCTTGCGCGATGTCTGGCCTTACGTTTTCAAAATAAGCTCGATCGTCGAATTCCAATTGCTCCCAGGGCGGGTTGCCGAGCACGGCGTCGAAGCCGGCGTCCATCTTGAGCCGCCCGTCCGGGCCCAAGAAGACCTCGGGGAACTCGAGCCACCAGTGGAAGAAGCGGTGGCGGTGGGCGAGGACGTCGATCTGGGCGCGGGTCTGGGGGTTCATGTAGGTGCTGTTTTCGAGCTGGGCGAGGCTCGACCTCGGCGCCTGGGAGACGAGCCAGGCCAGGCCCTCGTGGTCGGGGAGGCGGAAGGCGGGGGCGGGTTCGGCGAACCAGGCGGCGGTCCAGTAGTCGGCGATCGCGCGCCACTTCCTAACCGCGTCGCTTTCTTGCCAGGCATTGTAGGCCCTGTGGGCGGCCTCGACGTCGGCGGCCGTCGTCTGCGCCTCGGGGAGCTCGGGGAGGTGGGCCGCGAAGTCGAAGAGGGCCCCGTTTTGGGCGTGCTCGCGACGCCAGCGCTCGAGCCCCTGGCCGGTGAGGAGCTTGAGGCCCTTTAGCGCTTCCCGGGGAATGGCGGGGCGCTCCTTGAAGCCGGCCTCGGGGTCCTTGAACTTTCGCCCCGCGTAGGCGCTCTTGGGGATGCCGAGGGCGTAGAAGTTCGGCGGGGCACCCACCAGGGAGTTGCCCACCTTGAGGTGGTGGTCGAGGAACGAAAGCGGGCGGTCGCTGCTGGCCGCGGCGATCCAGATGGAAAGCTTGGCCAGCTCCACCGCCATGGGGTTGAGGTCGACGCCGTAGAGGCAGCGTTCGGCCACGCGGTGGCGCGCTTCGGGCAGGGCCTCGGCCAAGCCCTGGTAGCGGCCCGACTCGACCCAAACCTCGGCCAACGCCTCGGAAAGCCGCTCCAGAGCTCCGGTAAGGAAGGCGCCCGAACCCATGGCCGGGTCGAGCACCCGGATGGAGAGCAACGCCGCCTCCTTATCTTCGGAGGTCTCCTTGCAGGCCAGGCGTTCTTCAATGAGCGGCGACAGGCTTTCTTCGATGACCGCGCCCACGAGTTGCTTGGGGGTGTAGTAACTGCCCGAGGCTTTGCGTCCGCTGGGGTCGTCGGTCAGATAAAAGCGCTCGCCGTCGAAGCGGGGCACCAGGCCGAGAAGGCCCTCGTAGATGTAGCCCAGTTCTTCCACGCCCAGGTCGCGGTAGTTGATGCGCATGCGCTCGGCGTGGGTCAGGTGGCGCAGGGCCCTGAGCAGGCGGCCGTTGCTCGGGTGCGGCAGCCGGCTCCACAAGGCGGCGCGGCTGGCGGGATCGCGCTGGCCGCCGGTGAGCATGGCCAGACGGTCGACGTCGAAGAGCTCGCCGCCCAAAGTGGGGATGCCCAGCCGCGGGTCCCCCTCTCTGACCAACTCGAAGACGAGCAGCAGCCGCTCGAACAGGTCGGCGGCGCGGTCTTCCAGGGCGTCGTCGTCCTCGGAGAGCTCGCGCAGGGCCAGTACCGAAAGGCCCTCCCGAAAGCGCTCGGCAAATGGAGCCGCGCGGTTGGGAATAAGGCCGCGGGACTCGGCGTAGAGCAGGAACACCAGACGGTAGACCAAGCTGAGCAGCTCCTGGTAGTAGGTCTCCAGCTCTTTGGGAGAGCGCAGCAGGGCTTTGAGGTCGTCGTTCAAAAAGGCGTTACCCAGTTCTTCTATGGCCTTGCGGGCGCCGCTGCGCAGGGCTTCGGCGTCGCGGGTGCCAATTTTGCGGGCCAGCTCGAAGTATGCGTTGAGGGGGTCGTAAAAACGGCTGCGGTGAAAGAGGCGGTAAAGGGCCCTAAACTCGGCGAGCGCCGGTTCGCGCCCCGCATCGAAGAGGCCGATGAGGTCAACCTCCACGAACGCCGGGCGGGGGTGGAAGTTCTGCCCCAGAAGCCGCAGCACCCGGCCGTCGCTGACGACGCCCCAGTTCGGGCTCTCGGGGTGGTTGAGGTAGTTTTGCAACAGGTCGTGCGCGCTCTTGGCGCCGCGTTTGGGGGGTTTGAGGTCCGGCGGGGCGCCGACCAGGTGCAGCGGCGGCGGGCCTTCGGGGCCGGGCCAGCCAAGGTGGCTGATGGGAAAGCCGCGCTCGCCCAGGCGGAGGTGGCGCTGCTGGTAGGCGGGCTCGAAGTCCAGGGCCTGAAAGAGGGGCAGCAGCCAGCGCCGGCGCAGCTCGCCGTTTTCGAGCCGGCCCTGTTTGAGCTCGTTCGCCACGCTCCGGTAACGCGCGCGCAGCCCGTCGAAGATACCGGCCACGCGGGCGAGGAAGGCGTCTTCGCTTTTGTGGCCAAAGGTTTCGTAACCGTAGGGCTTGTCGCGCCGGGAGGGTCCGGCCAGCTCTTGCAGGAACTCGTCGGTCAGCAGGCCACCCTGGACACGAAAGAAGTTGAGGCTCACGACCTACCTCCCACGAAGACGGTCAAGGCCAGCCACTCGGGACTGCCCAGAGGTTCGAGCATGGTCAGCTCCTGCACGAAGGCGACCCCCGGTCCGTAGACCCGACTCAGTTTTTCGGTTAGCTTGCTGCGCTCGGCGAGCAGCCTGTCCAGGGCGCGCCTGCGTCCCGCCTCTCCGCTCGGCGCCAGCTGAACGGCCTGGTGAAGGAGATGTTCGTGATTCCCGTCCGGCTGTACGAGTTCGCCGGCCAGGAGGGCGGCGAGCAGCTGCTCGGTCCGCCCACCATCCAGCTCTTCGCCGGCGGGCGTACGAGCCTCGTAGTAGAGGGTCTCGGCCAATTCGTGAGGCCCGCGGAAGCGGGCGCGGAAGAGGTAGAGGAAGACGGGCCCGGCCACGTCGGCCAGGAAAAGCCCGGTGCGGGCGGGGGCCCGATCGGACCAGGCCCGGGCCCGCAGGCGCTCCATCAGTTCCTCGACGGCCGGATGGGCCAGGTCGAGCTTGAGCAGGTCGCTCTCGGGAAGCCAGGGGTCGAAACTGACGGCCTGACCCACCGGGGGGTCGAAACCGGCCAGCGGCCTGCCGCGCTGAACAACGGTTAGTTTGGCGCCCGCGGATTTGAAGCCCCAACCCCACTGTGCGGCGGCGCGGGCGAAGAAGCCGTTGAGGCGTTCGGGCGTGGTCAGGTGTCCGTAGGTTTGGTGCAGGGCCCGTTCCACGTCGGGCAACTGAAACTCGTTGTGTCCGTAAAAGCCTTCCTGCCGGGCGCGGCGGGCAAGCTCGGCGTCGTCGGCCTCTTCCTGCTCGAACAGGCCCGCTTGCTGGCTGTGCGGCAGGAAACCTTCCTTCTGGAAGATGCTCTGGACCACGCCCTTGACGTATTCTTCATCACCGAAGTAGTTGGGCACGACGCCAAACTGATCCTTGATGCGCAGGGCCTTGTCGATCAAGCGGCGAAAGATGAGGGCGTCGAGCGAACGTTCGTAAAAAAGCATCCGCACGCGCACTACGGGCTCGGGCTGGCCGAAGCGGTCCACGCGGCCGTTGCGCTGTTCGAGGCGGTTGGGGTTCCAGGGCAGTTCGTAGTGCACCACCTGAGAGGCGTGGTACTGGAGGTTAAGGCCCTCGCTGATGACGTCGGTGGCCACCAGCACCCCCCGCTCGGCGCGGGCGAAGCTGTCGAGCACGTCGTCGCGCTCGGCCTCGGTGTGGCCACCGTGGAGGGTGAAGACCGGAAGGCCTTCCAGACGCCTTGGGAGCAGGCTGCCGAGGTATTCGAGGGTGTCGCGGTAGCGGGTGAAAACGATGGTCTTCTTGCCAGCCAGCTCATCGTTCAGCAGCTCGGCGAGGCGCTTGAACTTGCTGTCGGGGCGCCGTGCGCGAGCCCTCAGGGCTTCCTGCAACCCGGTTAGGTAGCCGAGCTCGGTCTTGATGCGAACCTGCTCGATCCAGGCTACGTCGTACGCGCGGTCGGCGCCTTCTTCGCCGCCGCGTTCGTCGGGGCGGTCGACGAGTGGCCCCAGGTCGGGCTCGGTCGCGTCGGACTCGGCAGGTTCTTGGCTGAGGGCGGTCAGTCGTTCGATGCGGTTCGAAAGGCTTTGGTAAAGGGCGAGGGGCGAAGACGCCGCCCGGCGCATGAAATGCATGGCCAGCCACTGGGCGGGGGCGTTGGGGTTGTTGCCCATGAGCAGGCCGGCGTACTCGGAGAGCAGCGCAAAGAGCTGAGCTTCGTTCTTGCTGGGCTCGACCGGAACAGGTTGGGGGTCGCGCTCGGGAAAGGGCGATCTCTTGCCTTCGGCGCCGTACCACTTGAGCACGTCGTCGCGGGTCCGCTGCACCACGTGCCGCCGGGCACGGGCGCGGTTAACGGCTTCGCCAGCCATCAGACCCAGCTGCCCGTCGGGGTCGAGGTGTCGGATCAGGCTGACGAACGACTCGGGATGGCCGCTGTGGGGGGTGGCGGTAACCAGCAGCAGGTGGCCCGTGCGCTCGGCCAGACCGCGAACGAGGCGGTGGCGTTCGTTGCGACCCTGCACGCGGCTGGCCAGGTGGGCCTCGTCGACGACGACCAGGTCCCAGGGCTGGGCCAGCACCTGGTCGCGGTGCTCGGGGCGTTTGGCAAGATCGATTCCGGCGATCAAGCGTTCGTGGATCTGCCAGGGGTTCTTGCCCGGTGGCAGTTCGCGGAGGAGCTGCGACCCGAAAACATTGAAGCGGAGGTGGAAGAAGCGGCTGAAGGCCTCGGCCCAGTCTTCTTTGAGGTGGGCAGGGGTGAGCACCAGCACGCGGTGGGCGAAGCCCCGCAGCAACAGCTCTTTGACGATCAGACCGGCCTCGATGGTCTTGCCCAGGCCCACGTCGTCGGCGATCAGCAGGCGGACCCGCGCCGGCGATTCCAGCGCCATCAGCAGGGGAACGAGTTGGTAACCGTGGGGCACCACCCGGGAGCGCTGGAGGGCGAGGAAGGGTGCGTCGGCCTGGAGGGTGCGGAGGTGTTCGACTTCGAGGTAGAGGCGGTGCTGCTCGGGGTCGCGTGGAAGAACCGGCCGGGGCTCGGGGGAGGATTCGTGACGAACGGCGCCGTGCTCGCGGGGCAGGTAAAGCAGGGTGTGGTGCGCGCCGTCGAGGCTTTCGACGCTGAGGAACGGGTCGTCGGGCTCCTCCAGCACGCGCCAGAGACGACCTCTGGCCCTGATGACCGCGCCCGGTTTGTACATCATGGCGGCCAAATCTTCTTGCATACGCTCATGTTATAAGTCGGTTGGCCGCTTTGAGGGTCGTTCCGTCGAGTGCGAGGGGAGGGGTTGACTGGTCATACTTTGAGGGTCTATCGACCGGACCGGCCATCCATCTCCGAGGCCAGCCTCTACACCCTGCGCGACACCCCGATGTTCACCTGCCGCAAGAAGCCGGTGCGCGAGCTGCTCGACGACCTGGCCTGAGACCCTAGAAGATCCAGGCCCCGCCGTTCACCTCGATGGCCTCGCCGGTGATGAAGTCGGCGTCGGGACCGGCCAGGAAGGCCACGACCCCGGCGACGTCTTCAGGTCGCTCGAGCCGGCCCAGCGGCGTCTGCCGGAGGTAGTCCTGGGTCACCTCCTCGGGGGTGATTCCCCTCAGCTCGGCTTCCCACTGGACCTCGCGTTCCTGCATCGAGGTCTTGACGAAGCCGGGGTTGACCGCGTTCACGGTGAGCTTATGGGGCGCGAGTTCCTTTGCCGCGGCCTGCACCAGGCCGAGGACGGCGAACTTCGAGGCCGAGTAATGGGCGAGGAGCGGGGCCGCCTGCCGCGCGGCCATGCTGGCGATCGCGATCAGCTTGCCCCGTAGCTCGCTCCCCGCCACCGGGGGCTGGTCCTTCATGCGGCGGGCGAAGGTCTGCAGGGTGTAGAAGGTGCCCTTGGCGTTGACGTGGAAGTTGAAGTCCCAGTCCTCGTCGGTGAGCTCGAGGAAGGGGCGCATCGTGCTCACCCCGGCGTTCGCCACCACGACGTCGGCCCGGCCGGCCTCGGCGTAGATCGCGTCGGCGAGGGCCTCGAGGTCGCCCCGCTGGGTGACGTCGGCGGCGAAGGCCGCCGCCTCGCCCCCCGCCGCGCGGATGGACTCGACGGCGGCCTCGGCGGCCTCGGGCCTCAGGTCGCTCACCCAGACCTTGGCGCCCTCGCGGGCCAGCCGCTTCGCGATGGCGCGGCCGATGCCGCTCCCCGCACCCGTGACCACGGCCACTTTTCCCTTAAGCATCGTGCACCTCCAACCTCGGGTAGAGGACTTTGAGCCGTTCGTAGGTCTCGCGGTAGACCCCGTAGAGGGCGTCGTAGACCCGGGCCCAGGCGGGATCGGGCTCGGTCGTGCCCGCTGGGGTGGCCAGCGCCTTAATACGTTCAAAAGACCAGAACCCGGCGTTCACCCCCGCGAGGAACGCGGTGCCGAAGGCGCTGCCCGCGTGGCCGCTGGCGAGGTGGACGACGGGACGGCCGAGGACGCTCGCGGTGATCTTGCGCCAGAGCGGGCTCCTGGCGCCCCCGTCCATGACGTAGAACCGCTCGATGGCGTGGCCGTGGGCCTCGAGCACCTCGACGTGGTGGCGGAAGGCGTAGGCGACGCCCTCGAGGATCGCCCGGTAGAGATGGGCGGGGCCGTGGGACAGCGTGAGCCCGAGGACCGTGCCCCGCGCCTTGGGGTCGTGGATCGGTGTCTTCTCCCCCAGGAAGTAGGGCAGGAGCACCACGCCCTCGCTCCCGGCGGGGACGCGCTCGGCCTCGGTGTCGAGCTCGGCGTAGGTTGTGCCGGGGGCGAAGCGGTCACGGAACCACTTGACGAGCGAGCCCGAGGTCGCCATGCAGCCGTTGATCACGTAGCGACCGGGGACGTCGTGGTGGTCGATGAAAAGTTCTTTTAAGGGGGCGAAGGCGCTCGAGACGTAGAGGAAGTCGCCGGCGCCGCCGAACTTGAGGACGGCTTCCCCCTCCGCGAGGAGCCCGGCGGCGAGCGCGGCGGCGATGTGGTCGGCGCTGCCGGCGGCGAGCGGCGTGCCCAGGGGCAGGGGGACCTCGGACGAGGCCACCTCGCCCACGACCTCACCCGGGAAGCGCACGGGGCGGAGCACGCCGGGGTCGAGCTCGAGCGCGTCGAGCAGCTCGACCAGCCAGCGCCGCTCCCGCTCGCTCCAAAGCCCGCTCTCCAGCGCCCAGTTGGCCTCGAGGTACTCCGGGCCGCCGAGCCGCCCGGTGACGTACTCGTAGGAGCCCGCGATCCGGCGGATGCGGGCGAAGGCCTCGGGTTCGTGGCGCTGGATCCAGAGCAGCTTCGGGGGAATGACCTGCTGGTTCCAGGTCGCGCCGGCGTGACCGAAGAGCCAATCCTCGGGGAAGCGTTCCCGGAACCAGGCGATCTCCTCGGTGTGGCGCGCGTCGTTTTGCTGGATCGAGGGCCGGAGCACCCGCCCCGCCTCGTCCAGCAGAACGAGCGCCGGGACCATCCCCGAGACCGCGGCCATCCCTACGTCGGCGAGCGGGGCCTGCCCGGCCAGGGCGCCGAGCGCGGCCTGGACGCCCTTCCACCAGTCTGCGGGGTCCTCCTCGGCCCAGCCCGGCCGCGGGCTCTTCAGGTCGTGGGGGTGGCTCGCCTCGGCGACGACCCGGGCCTCCTCGTCGAGGAGGAGGGCCTTGACCGCGGTGGTGCCGACGTCGATCCCGACTACGCTCACGAACCCCGCACCTCCCGCACCCGCGCCATGAAGGCTCCAGCCCGCTCGGGGTCGACGGGGTTGAAGGTCTGGCCGTCCTCTTTCAGCGCGGTGCCCACGATGCAGCCGTCGGCGATCCCGAGCACCTCGGCGACGTTCTCGTGGTTGACCCCGGTGTTCGCCAGGACCGGGACGTCGGGGAGCGCCGCCTTCACCGCCTCGAGGTGCTCGAGCGGCGCGGGCTCCCCGGTCATCGGGCCGGAGACGAGGACGGCGTCGGCGAGGCTTGAGAACACCGCGCTCCTCGCTCGGTCGGGCAGGCTGCGGGCGTCGAGCGGCGCGGCGAACTCGGCGGAGACGTTGTAGAGCAAGAAGAGGTCGTCGCGACCCAGCCGCCGGCGGTAGCGGAGCGCCTCGGCGGCGCGACCCTGCCAGAGCCCCATGTCCGAGCCGTAGAGCCCGGTGAAGATCTCCCGCGCGAACGCCGCCCCGGTCGCCGCCGCGACGGCCATCGTCCGCATCGGGTCCCAGAGGACGTCGACCCCGAAGGGGACGCGGAGCTCGTCCTTGAGCCGGCCGATCGCGTAGGCCATCGCCGCGGCCGAGGCGGGGTCGACCTCGAGCTCGTAGGGGCGGTCGTTCTCGTTGCCGAACATCACCGCGTCCACGCCCGCGGCCAGAAGGGCCGCGAGGTCCGCCCGCGCGGCTTCGACGACGGCTTCCATGCCGCCCCCGGCGTCGTAGAGCGGGGTGCCCGGGAGGGCCCGGAGGTGGACCATCGCGACGACCGGCTTCTGCGTCTTGAAAAGGGTTTCGTAGCGCTCCATCGAGGTCATGTTCTTCGCCCCTTCCTGCTTGGTCTGTCCGTATTGTAAGGAGGCGTTTCGCTGCGCTGAGGGCAAGGTTTCTTGACAAACCCCCCGGGGAGGCTCAAGATAAACTATGCGGCCAGGGAGGGTTGGCCGAGCGGTTGAAGGCGGCGGTCTTGAAAACCGCTGTGGGCTTCGGCCCACCGGGGGTTCGAATCCCTCACCCTCCGCCAAAACGCAGCGTGGAGAGGTGGCCGAGTGGTTGAAGGCGGCACCCTGCTAAGGTGTTGTACCCCTACCGGGGTACCGCGGGTTCGAATCCCGCCCTCTCCGCCAGACCGCCCCCGCGAATCGCGGGGGCTTTGCTTCGGTCCGGCGCGGCCGGGCTATTTTTCGGCGGTGAGCTCGACCTTGTAGTTGCCGCGGGTGGTGCGGCCGACGACGCGCACCAGCGTGACCTGCCCCAGCCCCTCGGCGATCAGGGTGTCGCCCTCGCGCACCTCGTCCCCGGCTCCGGCGACGCGGCCGCGCAGCCGTACCTTGCCCGCCTTGACCCCCTTGGCGAAGTAGCTGCGGCTGACGCCCAGCCCCTTCGCCCCCACCACGTCCACCCGCAGCGAGGGGACGACCAGGGTGCGGGTCTTGCGGCGCTCCCGGGGGCGGCGTTCTTCGGGCGGCTCCGCGGCGGCGAGGCCGGCCGCGGCCAGGCGCGCCTTCGCGGCGCGGGTGGTCGCGAAGAGGACGCCCTGGGGCGTCGGGCGCACGTCGCCCAGCTCGCCTGCGTCCAGCGTTCGGCGCAGCCGGGCGGCGGCCCGCTCGGGGTCCTCGGCGGCCAGCCAGCCCACCCAGGTGGGGTCGCTGACCTCGGGCACCTCCGGCGGGTGCAGCACCCCCAGCCGCCGCTCGGCGGCGGGCAGACCGCCGAACCAGGCGAGGCCGAGCCCCTCGTGCGCGGCCAGGGTGCGCAGCGCCTCCTGGGCCTCGGGGTCCAGAAAGCCGCTCGCCACCACCCGCCCGCCGCGGGCCTTCTTGACCAGGTCGTCGAGGTTCACGCCCCTAGCTTACCCGCCGGGCGGTCCAGACCATGATGGGCCGGCGGGCTTCGTAGGGCTCGCCCCGAAAGCCGCCCGTGAGGCGGCCGGAAAGGCCCGCGGCCGCGAGCCAGCGCTCGACTTCGTAGCGGGTGAAGTAGCGCTGATCGAGGGTGTGGTGGCGGCGGCGCAGGGCGCCGTCCGGCCCCGTCTCGTCCAGGACGTAGTGGGTCAGCAGGCGCTGGGCCTCCGGCCGGTGTTCCTGTCGGTAGTAGACCTCGGCGGCGCCGTAGCGCCCCTCGAGCCGCAGCGCCCCGTCGGCCCGGATCAAGAGGGGGTTGTAGAGGTCGAAGGCGAAGACCCCGCCCGCCTCCAGGTGGCGGGCCACGCCCGCCAGCGCGGCGTTCTGGTCGGCCAGGGTGTAGAGGTGCATAAGGGCATTGAAGGGGGCGATGACGAGCGGGAAGCGGCGGCCCAGTTCGAAGTCGCGCATGTCGCCCGCGATCCAGCGCATCGCCAGCCCCCGGGTGGCCGCTTCGCCGCGGGCGCGCATGGCGGCGCTGGGCTCGAGCGCCCAGACCTCGACCCCGCGCCGCGCCAGGTGGGCGGCCACCCGCCCCTGCCCCGCGCCCAGCTCGAGCACCGGCCCCCCGTGGCGCTCTGCGAGGCGGGCGTAGAAGTCCAGGTCGTCGGCGTAGTTTTCGTACTGGAGGGCGTAGAGGTCGGCCAATTCGTCGTAGCTCACCCGCCCAGCCTACCGCGCTATCCTGGAGGGGGAAAGGCCGGAAAGGAGGTGAGGCGCGTGATCGGTTCGCCCAAACCGGTGCTCGAGAGCATCCTCGCAGCGGCCGACCTGGCGCAGAAAATTCCCGAGGTCGAGGGGGTGCCCAGCGGCGTGGAGGGGCTCGACGAGCTCTTCTACACGGTGGTGCAGGAACGCGGCAAGCCGGTGGTGCGGCCGCTCGGGGGGCTGCCGCGGCTGGCGGCGGTGCACGTGACGGGCACCTCGGACACCGGCAAGAGCCTCTTCGCCGAGCAGTACGCCCTGGCCCAGGCGGCGCGCGGCGAGGGGGTGGTCTTCGTGACCGTGGAGACGCCCGCCCCCTTCGTGGACGCCGGGCTCGAGCAGCGGCGGCTGGCCATGGGGCTCGCGCGCGGCGTGCTCGAGGGGGTGACCCTGGTCGACGCCGCCAGCCACGGGGTGCTGCGCGAGGACCTGCCTACCCTCTTCGCCACCCTCGACGCCGCCTTCGAGGCCACCGGGGCGCGGCACCTGGTGGTGGACTCGCTCACCGGCCTCTACGAGGCGCGCGAGATGACGGCGCGGCTGATCGTGCGCAAGGTCTACCTCTACGCCAAGGAGAAGCAGGTGACCGCGGTCTTCACCTCGCAGAAGCGCTCGAGCCACGAGGAGCTCTCCGCCGAGGCCGCCGGCGGCTACGCGGTGAGCCACATCCTCGACGCCACCATCGTCCTCGCCAAGCGGCTGGTGATGACCCAGGCGCAGAGCCACCTCTGGGGCGTGCCGCTGGGCGAGGTCGTGCGCTTCCTGCGCATCGACGGCTGCCGCCTCAGCGGCCACGACACCAAGACCCACCACCTCGAGCTGCTGCCCGAGGGGCTGTTGCGGGTGGGCCCGCCGATCGGCGCCTCCTCATCCGGGGCCTGAGTAGAATGGCGCCGTGCGCTCCCGTCTCGCTTGGCTGATCGCCCTCGTTCCCGTCTTCCCGCCGCTCTACCTGGCCGCCTTCGCCGCGCTTCGATACTGGAGGGCGCTGGGTCCGCTGGCGCGCGGGGTGGCGCTCTTCTACCTGGGCACCCAGCTCGCGGCCGCCCTGCTCACGCCCGAACCCCTGGTCTCGGTGCCGCTGGCGCTTTTGCGGGGGTTGTTCGTGCTGGCGCTCGTGCTCGCGG
Organism: Oceanithermus desulfurans; assembly: GCF_014201675.1. Taxonomy (NCBI): domain Bacteria; kingdom Thermotogati; phylum Deinococcota; class Deinococci; order Thermales; family Thermaceae; genus Oceanithermus; species Oceanithermus desulfurans. The sequence continues at coordinate 121,545 of NZ_JACHEZ010000007.1, forward strand.
GGGTGCGGCTCGCCGACCCGCGCTGGCTGCACTACCTGCTCGCGGGTCTCGCCGTCGTCTACCTGCTCGCCTTCTGGACGAGCTACGACGCCTTCGGCGCGCAGTTTCTGGCGCGCCGGCTCGTCCACCCCTACTACACCACGGTCTCGATCGGGCTGGCCGGGGCGCTGGGGGTGCTGCTGGCGCTCGACTGGCGCGGGCCGGCGGTCTGGCGCCTGGGGGTGGGGTTGCTGGCCCTGTTGGCCCTGGCGTTCTCGGGGAGCCGGGGGGCGATGGCCGTGCTGGTGGTGGGGGTCGTGATCGGCGCGGTGGTCAAGTCGGGTAGGTTTGCCTGGGGTGCGGCGACTGCTGGGGCGCTGGCGACTGCTGTGTATGTTATTGGCAGTCTAGGCCAACACGTTTCTTCTTTGGCAAGGTTGCTTTCGCTAAACCTTTCCGGACGGGACAGGGTTTGGGAAGGCGCGCTCGAAGCGATCCGTAGCTACCCCTGGGGAGGGGTGGGACCATATCAACTTGGCCCATGGCTCGGGTACCTGTACAAGCAGGGCTGCAACCTCTGGGTCGGGGCCCGCTACCTGGGCCTGGGCTGCCCCGGCTGGCTCGAGCCCTTCTACGGCGCCTGGCTGATCGCCCACAACCTGCTGCTGCACGCCCTGGGCGAGACCGGCGTGGTGGGCACGCTGGGCTTCCTGTCCCTTCTGGCGCTGCTGGGCTACGCCGCGGTGCGTTCGCGCGAGCCCCTCTTGGTGGCCATCTTCTTCGGCTACCTGGTGATGAGCCTGGTCGACAACCCCATGGCCGTGCCCAGCCTGCACCTGGCCGAGGTGTTCTGGGTCGCCGGAGGGATGGCGCTGGCGCGCTCGGGGTTAGCCGTAGCGCTCGAGCAGGGTGGCGCGGTCGATGTAGACGAGCGTCGGCCAGACCCGCTTTAGCGGCGTCCCCCCGTACAACCGGTGCAGGAAGTGCATATAGGCGCCGAGGAAGCGCCGCCGCGCCGGCGGCAGCTCGAGCGAACGAAAGCCGACGGGACCCAGCACCTCGTGGAAGAGCGAGACCCCCCAGAAGACCTCCACGTCGCTCAGGTGCGGCCGCTCGCGCAACGCGCGCGCCAGGTCGGGCACCGACTTCTTGAAAAAGCGAAAGGCGGTCAGCGAGCCGGCCTCGCCGGCGCGGGCCATGCGTTCCGAGTGCAGGTGCAGCTCGGCGGCGGGGGCGCCGGCCTCGATGCGCCCGCCGTCCGCGAGCTCGAGCGCCGGTCCGGGGAAGGGCCCCTTGGCCACCCGGAAGACGCTGTGGGCGCCGTAGTTCAGCTCCTCGACACGGTAGAGCCGGTCGAAGAAGCGGTCCACCGTCGCCGCCCAGGCCTGCCGCGGCAGGTCGCGCAGCCCCCCGCGGCGCAGCCCCCGCAGCGCCTCCAGTGGCCGCGGCTGGAAGCCCCGCGCCCGCAGCTGCGTCAGCAGCTCGGGCAGCGCCTCCGCCGCGGTGCGCCCCCCGGGGCCGGCGTCGTGCATCACCACGATGTCGCCGGGCAGCGCCCCCTCGGCCACGCGGTGAACCACCGCCCCGGCGTCGTGGCCGGGGTGCCAGTCGTGGGCCTCGAGCGTCCACTGCACCGGCGTAAGCCCCAGCCGCCGCACCGCGGCCATCTGCGCCCAGGTCCAGGCGCCGTGGGGCGGGCGGAAGAAGCGCGGCCGCCGTCCGGTCAGGCGCTCGAGCGTCCGCACCCCCCGCACCACGTCGGCGTAGGCCTCCCCGGGGGTGCGCAGCCAGCCGTGGCGGTGCCGCCAGCCGTGCAGGGCCAGCTCGTGCCCCTCGTCGAGCAGCCGCGCCACCAGCCCGGGGTGGGCCTCGGCCCGCTCGGCGAGCACGAAGAAGGTCGCCCGTACGCCGGCTTCGGCCAGGGCGTCGAGCACCCGGGGCGTCGTCCCGGGGTCGGGGCCGTCGTCGAAGGTGAGGCCCAGCTCGGCCCGGGCGCTGCCCAGCCCCCGCTGCACCACCCCCAGCCCCCAGCGTTGCCAGACCAGGTAAGGCAGCCCCCAGTAGAACCCGGCCGCGCCCAGGAGTCCGGTCCAGACGTTCACCGCTCCTCCGCCTGCAGCAGCGTGTGCGCGATCGCCCGGGCGGCGTCGGGCCGCCCCAAAGCGTGCGCCGCCGCGGCCATCTCACGGCGCCGCGCCTCGTCGGGGATGAGGCGCGCGAGCCGCGACCGCAGCTCGCGGCCCCGGCGGATCCAGACGGCGGCGCCCCGCTCCTCGAGGAACTGGGCGTTGCCCTCTTCCTGGCCGGGGATGGGGTCGAAGACGATCATCGGCACCCCCAGCGCCAGCGCCTCCGACGCGGTCAGGCCCCCCGCCTTGCCCACGACCCAGTCGGCGGCGCCCATCCACTCGGGAAAGTCGTCGCGCAGGCCGGTGCGGATCCAGCGCATCGACCCGCGCTCCTCCTCGCGGGTGCCGTTGTGGTGGGGGTTGAAGGTGACGAGCTGCATGGGCAGGTCGAGGCTCAGCAGGGTGCGCAGCACCCGCTCGTAGCTGCGGTAGGCGCCGGCGCCACCGCTGGTGAGCAGCACGACCGGCCGTTCGTCGAAGCCCAGCCGCTCGCGCAGGGCGGCGCGGCCGGGCAGTGCGGCGAAGGCGGGCAGGATGGGGATGCCCGTGACCCGCACACGCTCCGGGTCCACGCCGTGGCGCACCAGGTCCTCGGCGGTTTCGGGGAAGGCCGCGAAGATCAGGTCGGCCTCGGGCCGCGCCCAGTGGCGGTGGGCGCGAAAGTCGGTGACGACGAGGGTGTTCAGGAAGGCCTGCCCCGAGGTGCGGCGGGCGCGGTGCGCCACCGCGGCCACGGTGGCGTAGGAGGCCACCACGGCGTCGGGGCGGGTGCGTCCCAGGAAACGGATCACCCCGGCGAGGCCGGCCTTGCTGAAGGTCTCCGCGATCAGCTTGGGTTCGCTGGGGCGGTTGGACCAGTGGTAGAACCAGCGGTAGGCCGCGGGCCAGTAGCGCAGCCAGAAGGCGTAGGTAAGCGTCACCGGCTCGCGTTCCCAGGCGGGGATGAAGCGCAGGTAGTCGGCCTCGACGCAGTCGCAGCCCCCCGCGTCCTCGAGCGCCTGGCGCAGCGCCCGCGCCGCCTGGCGGTGGCCGCCCCCGAACGAGGCCGAGAGCAGCACCACCTTCACCGGCGGATCAACCTCCAGCCCACGAAGGCGAAGAGCAGGTTGGCCAGCCAGGCCGCGAGCGCCGGCGGCAGCATCCCCAACCCCCCCATCGAGCGGGCGAGCAGGAAGACCAGGTAGTAGCCCACCGCGATCATCACGCTCATTCCCATCGAGAGGCCGGGGCTGCGCCCGTAGTAGACGGCGAAGGGGAGCGAGATGAGCACGAGCACGACGTTGGCCAGCGGCAGCGCCAGCTTCGAGTGGAAGGCGAGCCCGGCGTCGGTGCGGTCCTTGGGGGCGAGGTCGGGGTCGGTGTAGCGCCGCCAGGCCTCGCTCAGGCTCAGGGTGTCGGCCGCGAGCGGGTCGGCGAAGTTGGCCAGCGCCTCGTCGCGGCTGAGGCCGACCTTGATCGTGGTGCTGGCCTCCTCGTTGCGCGGCACGCTGACGTTCTTGAAGACCTGCTGCAGCCGGGCGGGCAGCTGGGCGTCGTCGGCGCTTAGGAGGCCGTCGATGGCCGCGTAGTCCACGGTGTAGATGCGGTAGCCGGTGAGCTTCAGGTCGCGCCCCTGATAGACGCCGCGGTCGGCGAAGATCACCGTGACCTGGCGGCCCTTCCACAGCTGCAGGCGCACGTCCTTCATCGCCCGGTGGGCCCAGTCGTACCCGGAAAAGAAGAGCTCGACGCCGTTCCCCAGGGGCACGGTCTTGCCGCGCAGGCGGATCAGGCCGTGACCCGGGGTGGTGAGCTCGTCGTACCAGTAGCCGCGCACCCGGGCGTTGCTCTCGGGCACCACGCTCTCCGAGAGGTAGAGCGAGAAGCCCGCGAGCAGGAAGCCCACGAGCAGCACCGGCCGCAAAAGCCGCACCAGCGAGACCCCGCCCGCCTGGGTGGCCAGGACGGCCCCTTCGGTGGCCATGCGTCCGAAGGGGATGACCACGGCCGAGACGACGGCCATGGGCAGCACCTGCACGAGCACCCCGGGCACGTGGTAACCCAGCCAGGTCAGCACCTTGAGCAGCGGCGTGCCGTCGAGCCAGCGGCTGCCCACGTAGAAGAAGCCGAACAGGAAGACCGCCACGTAGAGCAGAGCCGAGACCAACAGGACCGGCACCACCTCCCGCAGGATGTAGCGGTCGAGGATCGTGAACATCTAGCGGCTCCGCACGACGAAGGTCAGCTTGGCGCGCGCCACCTCTTCGCCCGCGACCCGGGCGCTCACCTCCGACTTGCCGAGGCCGCGGCGGTAGCGCAGCGTGCCCTCGAGGATCAGGGTGTCCCCGGGGGTGACGGGCTTGAGGAAGCGCGCGTCGTCCACGCCGGCCAGGTAGGCGATCTGACCGGCCGCGAAGTCGGGGCGGGTGGCCAGGCTGGCCACGCTCGCCTGGGCCATGGCCTCGACGATGAGGACGCCGGGCATGACCGGGTGGTCGGGGAAGTGGCCGGGAAAGAAGGGTTCGTTGAAGGTGACGTTCTTGAGCACCTTGAAGCGCTCGGGGTCGGCCTCCAGGATGCGGTCGATGAGCAAGAAGGGGTAGCGGTGGGGCAGCAACTCGAGGATCTCGTGCACGGCGGCCTCCTAGCGGCGCAGGACCGAGTCGGAGGAGATCAGGGTGTCCTTGAGCACCGGGATCATCTCCAGCGCCTTGCCGGTGCCGTAGGCCACCGCGTCGAGGGCGTTCTCGGCGACGATCACGGGCACGTTGGTGGCCTCCTGGAGCATGTGGTCGAGGTTGCGCAAAAGCGCCCCGCCGCCCGAGAGGAGGATGCCGCGGTCGACGATGTCGGAGATCAGCTCGGGGGGCGTGGCCTCGAGCACCCGCCGCACGCCCATGACCAGCTTTTCCAGCGGCTCGGCCAGCGACTCGACGACCTCGTCGGTGGTGACCTCGACGGTCTTGGGCAGGCCGGTGACCACGTCGCGGCCGCGCACCTCGGCGACGAGGCGGTCCTCGTCGGAGAGCACCTTGGCGGCGCCGATCTTGATCTTGACCTCCTCGGCGGTGCGCTCGCCAATGAGCAGGTTGTGGGCGCGGCGCACGTAACGGATGATCGACTGGTCGAACTCGTTGCCGGCGATGCGCAGCGACTCGGACTGGACGATGCCGCCCAGGCTGATCACGGCGATGTCGGAGCTGCCGCCGCCGATGTCGACGACCATGCTGCCCGCGGGCGCGGCGATGTTGATGCCCGCGCCGATGGCCGCGGCCAGGGGCTCCTCGATGAGGAAGGCGCGCTTGGCCCCGGCGTCGACGACCGCGCGCACCACGGCCATCCGCTCCACCTCGGTGACGCCGCTGGGCACGCCGACCATGACCTGCGGCTTGAAGAAGCGCGCCATGGGCGAGAGCACCTTCTTGAGGAACATGGTGAGCATGCGCTCGGTCAGGGTGTAGTCGGCGATCACCCCGTCCTTCAGCGGGCGCACCGCGATGATGTTGCCCGGCGTGCGGCCCAGCATGCGGTACGCCTCGGCGCCGACGGCCTTGACGTCCTTGCTGTCGCGCACCATGGCGATGACGGAGGGCTCGCGCAGGACGATCCCTTTGCCGCGCACGTACACCAGCACGCTGGCGGTGCCCAAGTCGATTCCGATATCCTCGCCCCTAAACATATCGCCTCATTCTAAACGAAGCTGCAGTAGACGCCCATGAGGAGCTAGCCGAGCCAGTCTTGTACGAAGGGGTTGCCCTGCCGCTCGGCGGCCAGGGCGGTGGCCGGGCCGTGGCCGGGGAAGACGCGGGTGGCCCCGGGCAGCTCGAAGAGGCGGCGGATCGAGCGTTTCAGCTCGTCCAGGTCGGCGCCGGGCAGGTCCCAGCGGCCCACGCCCCCGGCGAAGAGCAGGTCGCCCGAAAAGACCGCGCCCGCCTCCGCCTGATAGAAGGCGACGTGCCCCGGACAGTGGCCGGGCAGGTGCAGCACCTCGAATCCGGGGCCCACGGCGAGCACGCCCTCGGCCAGGTCCACCAGCGGCTCGGCGGGCGGCGGATCGATGAACAGGCCCCAGCGCATCGCCGCCGCGGCCGCGCGCTCGTAGACCGGGCGCGCGGCGGGGTGCAGGAACACGGGCAGGTCGTGGGCCTCCACCACCGCCCGCACCGCGCCGACGTGGTCGAAGTGGGCGTGGGTCAGCAGCACGGCTTCGGGCCGTGCTTCGCTTTCCCGCAGCCAGGCGAGCAGCCGTTCGGGTTCGTCGCCGGGATCGACGAGCACCGCCCGTTCAGGGTCGCTCCAGACCAGGTAGGCGCTGGCCTGCAAAGGGCCGAAGGCCCGCGTCTCGATGCGCATCCCCCGCAGCCTAGCACGCCATACTTGACACAATAGGGCTCATATGATATGCTCCGAGATGGAGGAGATAATAGGAGGAGGTGATGGTATGGCTCTGGTGAAGCGCGAGATTCGCCCGACCGCTGAACTCACCCCCTTCCGCACCTGGGGTCCGATGAGCTTGTTCGACGAGTTCAACCGGCTCTTCGAGGAGACCTTGGGCGACCTCGGCCGCGTGACCGCGCCCGGCACCTACGTGGCGCCGGTGGACCTCTACGAGACCGACGACGCGCTGGTGCTGGAGATGGCGGTCCCCGGGCTGACCGCGGAAGAGATCGACATCAGCCTCGAGGGCAACAAGCTGACCATCCGCGGTGAGCACAAGCCGGTCGAGGATCAGGGCGTTCGTCGCTACTACCTGCAGGAGATCCCGCACGGCACCTTCGTCCGCAGCTTCACCCTGCCGGTGGAGATCAGCAGCGACGAGGTGAAGGCCGAATTCAAGAACGGCATGCTCAAGCTGACCATGCCCAAGGTCGAGACCGCGCGCGCCAAGCGGATCCCCATCTCGGTCGCTCAGTAAGCACGGGAGTCGGATCCGCTCGGGCGGCCGGCCCGGCAAAAGCCGGGCCGGTTCGTTTTATCGCGCCGTCCAGCCCAGGTCGATGGGGAGGCAGCTGCCCGTGATCGCCCCAGCATCGTCGGAGACGAGGAAGGCCACCAGCGCGGCCACCTCCTCGGGCTCGATCAGGCGTTTGATGGCGGCGGGCTCGAGCATCACCCGCTGCACCACCTCGCCCTCGTCCAGGCCCAGGTTGGCCGCCTGATCCGCGATCTGGCGTTCGACGAGCGGGGTGCGCACGTAGGCGGGGCAGACGGCGTTCACCGTCACCCCGGCCTCGCCGGCCTCGAGCGCCGCGGCGCGGGTGAGGCCCAGGAGCGCGTGCTTGGCCGTCACGTAGGCGGCCTTGTAGGGGCTCGCCACCAGCGCGTGGATCGAGCCCAGGTTGACGATCCGGCCCCAGCGCCGCTCCTTCATCCCGGGCAGGAACGAGCGGATCAGCTGGAAGGGGGCCGTCACCATCACCTGCTGCATCGCCTGCCAGACGTCCAGGGGAAAGCGCTCGAGCGGTGCGACGTGCTGGAAGCCGGCGTTGTTGACGAGGACGTCCACCCGGCCGTAGGCGCGGCGGGCCTCCACCGCCAGGCGCCAGACCTCTTGGGGATCGGCCAGGTCGGCGGGCACGAAGACGCCGCCGATCGACCCGGCCACCGCCTCACCGCCGGGGTCCCGGTCGCTCAGCACCACCCGCAGCCCCTCCGCGGCCAGCCGTTCGGCCACGGCGCGGCCGATGCCCCCGGCCGCTCCGGTCACCAGTGCGGTTCGCTCGCTTTTCGCCATGCTTCAGGATAGCGCGTGCCAGAATGGGGGCAGGAGGTCCCCGTGAACGAGCCCCGGCTGGCCGAGTTGGTCTCGCTGGACGGCAGGCGCGCGCTGGTGACGGGCGCTGCGGGCGGTATCGGCCGCGCGGTCGCCCTGCGCTTCGCCGAAGCGGGGGCGGAGCTCGTCCTCGTCGACCGCGACCGCGAGGGACTGGAACGCCTGCGCCGCGAGCTGGGCGGGAAGAACGAGGCCTATGCCCTCGACCTGGCCCAGAAGCCGGCGATCGACGCGCTGTGGCGCGACCTCGCAGGGCGGGCGCCCGACCTGCTCGTCAACAACGCCGGCGTCTACGCCTTCCGTGACCTGCTCGAGGTGGACGAGGCCTTCTACCGCCGGCAGATGGCCGTCAACCTCGACGCCGTCTACTGGATGACCCAGGGCTTCCTGGCCGCCCTGCGCGGGCGGCCGGGCGCGCTCGTCAACGTCGGCTCGATCGAGGCCTTCCTGCCCTTCGCCCCGGGGCTGGCCCACTACGACGCCGCCAAGCTGGGGGTCGTCGCCCTCACCCGCGCGGTGGCCCGCGAGTACGGCCCGCGCGTCCGCGCCAACGTGGTGGTCCCCGGCGGCATCGCCACCGAAGGGGTGCGCCGCCTGCGCAAGCAGGCCATCCTGGGCGCCGAGTTCGGGAAGGTCGGCGTGGCCTACAACTTCAACCAGCGGCTGCCCCTGCGCCGTTTCGGCCGGCCCGACGAGGTGGCCCGCGCCGTCCTCTTTCTCGCCTCCGATCTGGCGAGCTACGTGACCGGCGCGGTGCTGGCCGTGGACGGCGGCTTCCTCTCGACCTGAGGGCCGGCTGCGGCGGAGGCGCCGGGACCGCTGCTGCATGCATTTTTCTGCACGGTATGCCCCCGGTATTCATCGGCCGGGTGCTATACTACTGAACGACCGTAAGGTACGAAAGGAGCACATATGAAAAAACACTTGCTGAAGATTCTGGCTCTAGGTCTGGTCGGTTCCATGGCCTTCGCCGCCACCGGCCCCGACACGTACGTCCAGATGACGTTCGGTGAGGTCGACTCCCTCGACCCTGCTCAGGCGTACGACACCGCCTCGGGCGCGATCCTGGAGAACATTTACGAGACGCTCTACACCTACAAAGGCGAGAGCATCACCGAGTACGAGCCGGTGCTGGCCACCGATTACTCGATCAGCGACGACGGCAAGACCTACACCTTCAAGCTGCGCCGCGACGTGCTCTTCCACAGCGGCAACCGCATGACCTGCCGCGACGTGGAGTACTCGATCGAACGTCTCCTGGTCACCAACCCGGGCGACTCGGCGGGCTGGTTCTACGCCGAGAGCCTGATCGGCTACGACGGCGTCAACGCCAAGGACTACTTCGGCGACAACCCCTCCCAGGCCGACCTCGACAAGTACTGGGAAGCCATCGACAACTCGGTCCAGTGCGTGGACGACTACACCGTCCAGTTCCACCTGATCAAGAAGGACCCCTCCTTCTTCGTCAAGCTGATGTACACCGCCTCCTCGATCCTCGACAGCAAGTACGCGATCGAGAACGGCGAGTGGAGCGGCACCAAGAAGGACTGGTACGACTGGGCCGGCAAGGACCTGCGTGACGGCTTCCTGCACACCCACGACGCCGGGACCGGGGCCTACAAGCTGGTCAAGTGGGACGGCAAAGACGTCATCGCCGAGCGCTTCATCGGCTACTGGGACTACGCCAACAAGCCCCAGATGAAGACGGTCATCATCAAGGTCGTCGACGAAGAAGCCACCCGCATCCAGGCGCTCAAGGCCGGCGACGCCGACCGCATCACCGTCAACAACCGCGCCACCCTGGATACCCAGATCCGCGGCATGGCCAACGCCAAGGTGATCGAGTCCGACAAGTGGCTGGGCGCCGCCGCTTCGGCCGTCTTCTTCAACCAGAAGATCGCCGCGCAGGACAACCCGATGATCGGCTCCGGCCAGCTCGACGGCAACGGCATCCCCGCCGACTTCTTCAAGGACGTCAACGTCCGCAAGGCCTTCGCCTACAGCTTCGACCAGGACGCCATCATCAACGACCTCTACCTGGGTAAGGCCGTGCCCCTCACCATGGCGCTGCCGCCCTCCTTCCTCGGCTACGACCCCAACATCCCCATCTACAACCTGGACATGGACAAGGCCGAGGAGCACTTCAAGAAGGCCTACGGCGGCAAGCTCTGGGAGACCGGCTTCACGATGACCATCGCCTACAACTCGGGCAACACCACCCGCCAGACGGTGGCCGAGATCCTCAAGGCGAACATCGAAGCCCTGAACCCGAAGTTCAAGATCAACGTCAAGGCCATGCCCTGGCCGCAGTTCCTGGCCGCCTACAAGAACGGCCAGCTGCCGGCGCTGGTGCTGGGTTGGGGCGCCGACTACGCCGACCCCGACAACTTCATCTACGTCTTCTACCACTCGAACGGCTACTTCGCGAAGAAGGTCGGCTACGCCAACCCCGAGATGGATAAGCTGATCGAGGAAGCCCGCTCCATCACCGATCCTGCCAAGCGCGCCGAGCTCTACAGCAAGGTCGGCTACCTGGCTTACGAGGACGTCCCCGTGTTGCCGCTGCCGCGGCCGACCGGATGGATGGTGCTGGCCAAGAACGTCTACACCAAGGGCGCGCCCGCGGGCATGGACGTCTACAACAACCCCATGCGCTCGGGCTCCTTCCTCTGGAAGGACATCATCAAGAAGTAGCGTGAGCGTCTAGAACCTTTTCCGCGGTAGAGGGTGCCTTCGCACCCTCTACCGTCTGCTGTATAACAGGGAACGTGCGCGCTCGGCGCGCTTTTGAGTCCGGTCTTTTGGAGGCTTACGTTGACCACCTTCATCGTTCGCAGGTTGCTGCAGCTTCCGATCGTGCTGCTCGCGATCTCGCTGCTCATCTTTGGGATGATGCAGTTTTTGACCCCGGAACAGCGGGCGGCGACCTACGCTAAGTCGGAGCAGCAGGCCAAGAACCTCGACCTCATCATCCGCCAGTACAACCTCGATCAGGGTTTCCTGGTGCAGTACTCGACCTGGCTCAAGCAGGTTCTGCGGGGGAACCTGGGGTACTCCAAGCAGTCGCACGAGCCGGTCGTGACCACCATCCGCAAGCGGCTGCCGGTCTCGGCCGAGCTGGCGCTGTACATGTTCTTCCCCACGCTGCTCTTCGGCGTCTGGATGGGCACGATGGCGGCGATCCACCGGGACCGGTTCGTCGATCAGGCGGTACGCGTCTTCGCCATCATCGGCTGGTCGCTGCCCACCTTCGTGCTGGCGATCTGGATGCTGGCCGTCTTCTACGGCTACTTCAAGCTGTTCGGCATCGGGCGCGCCGACGACCGCATCATGGTGGAATTCGCCAAGGGCACCCTCAAGGCCTACACCGGGATGATCACCATTGATGGGATTCTCAACGGCCGCTGGGACGTCACCTTATCGGCGCTGAAGCGTCTGGTGATGCCGGTGGCGACCTACACCATCGTCGCCAGCGCCCAGATCATGCGCGTGCTGCGCTCGAGCATGCTCGACGTGCTCAACTCCGACTACGTGCGCACCGCGCGCGCCAAGGGGCTGCCCGAGCGCGTCGTCAACCTCAAGCACGCGCGCCGCAACGCGATCATCCCGGTGGTCACCATCGCCGGGCTGATGTTCGCCTTCATGCTCGAGGGCGTCTTCTTCATCGAGATCATCTTCAACATCCCCGGCCTGGGGCAGTGGGCCGTTCCCGCGGCGATCCAGCTTGACTTTCCCGCAGTGATCGGCATCGCCCTCCTCACCGGCCTCGTGGTCTCGATCGCCAACCTGGCCGTCGACATCCTCTACGGCATCATCGACCCCCGGATCAGCTTCCAATGAGGAGGACGTGGTGAACCCCCAAGAGATGAAACCTCAGCGCGAAGCCTGGTACCGCTCGAAGACCTTCAAGCGTTTCCGCCGCAACCCGCTGGCGATCGTGGGTTCGGTGCTCCTCCTCGGCTTCGTGATGATCGCCTTCTTCGCGCCCGCCATCACCGCGCCGCAGCTGGCCGAGCTCCGCACCGCCCGCCCCTGCCTGCGCGACCTGGGCATCAAGAAGGAAGAGGCCCTGACCGTGCTGCGCAATCCGCTGAACCCCGTCTTCTGGAAGGCTACGCTGGCCCCGCCCCCCAGCTGCTACGAGATCCCGCGCGCCGGCTACTCGCCCCTGCCCAAGCCGCCCTCGGAGAAGCACCCGCTGGGGGTCTCCGGCGGCAGCTACGACATCCTCTACGGCCTTGCCTGGGGAACGCGGACGGCCTTCTACGTGGGTTTCCTGGTCGTCGGCATCAGCCTGGCCATCGGCATCGTCGTCGGGGGGCTCTCCGGGTTCATCGGCGGGACGGTGGACAACCTGATCATGCGCATCACCGACGTGATGCTTTCCTTTCCCGGCCTGGTCTTCGTGATGATCGTTTCGGTTATCTTCGGCAGCGGCCTTACCACGGTGATGCTGGCGCTGGCGCTGATCCGCTGGGCCGGGTACGCCCGCTTCTTCCGCGGCGACATCCTGCGCACCAAGGCGCAGGAGTTCGTGGACGCCGCCCGCGCCATCGGGGCGAGTCCGCTGCGGGTCTTTCTCAAGCACGTCTTCCCCAACGCCATCGGCACGCTGCTGATCCTGGCCAGCATGGACGTGGGCTCGATCGTGCTCACCGCCGCAGGCTTCTCGTTCCTGGGCCTGGGCGCGCCCGTGGGCTACGCCGACTGGGGTCAGATGATCAGCTTCGCCCGCGGCTACATCCTCGGCACCGCCCAGGGCACCCCCTTCGACTTCTGGTACGTCTGGATCTACCCAAGCGTCATGCTGGTACTCTTCGGGCTCGCCTGGAACCTCCTCGGCGACGCGGTGCGCGACGCCCTGGACCCCAAGAGCTGACCCCGTCGACGCTCCCGCGGACCCGGCGGATCCGCCGGGTCCTTCTATACAACTTCGCGTCTACACGCTCAGGCAAGGACATTTCCAAGAGAACCAATGGATTCCTTGCCTATCGCACATTTTTAGGCCATGTTCTTGCATGAAAAGAAGATGAATGGTAGCATGGGCCCGTATAAATTACGAAAGGAGACGCATGAAAAAGCATCTGTTTGCCGCGATCGTGCTGGCCGCGCTGGGCGGGGCGTTCGCGGCCACCCCCCAGGACACCTACGTCTACATGCAGAACGCCGTCTTCGACTCGCTCGACCCGGTGCAGGCCTACGACGGGGCCTCGATCGGGGTGATCGAGAACATCTACGAGACGCTCTACAGCTTCAAGCGCGACGTTCCCGGCGAGTACGAGCCCACCCTGGCGACGAGCTACGAGGTGAAGAACGACGGCCTTACCTACGTCTACCACCTGCGCAAGGGCGTGAAGTTCCACTCGGGCAACCCGATGACCTGCCGCGACGTGGAGTACTCGATCGAGCGCATCCTGGTGACGATGCCGGGCGACTCCGGCGCCTGGTTCTACGGCGACGCCCTTACCGGCTACGGCAACGACGCGCTGACCGAGGCCAAGAAGGCCCTGGGCGAGAACGCCTCTCAGCAGGAGATCGACAAGTTCCTCGACGCCTACTGGCAGAAGATCGACGACAGCGTGGTCTGCGACGACCTCTACACCGTGCGCTTCAACCTCGCCGGTCCCGACGTGGCCTTCTTCGCCAAGATGCTCTTCACCGCCGCGGGCGTGGTCGACAGCAAGTGGGCCATCGAGCACGGCGCCTGGAGCGGCACCAAGGACGACTGGAAGGACTGGATCGGCGTGGACCTGCGCACCGGCTACCTGCACAACCACGCCTCGGGCACCGGTCCCTACATGCTGGTCAAGTGGGACGACAAGAACATCGTCGCCAAGGCTTTCGACGGTTACTGGGGCGAGGCGCCGGCGATCAAGAACGTGCTGGTGCAGGCGGTGGAGGAAGAGGCCACCCGGCTCGAGGCCCTGCGCCGCGGCGACGCCGACCGCGTGGACGTCAACGACTGGGCCACGGTCAACGCCAAGGTCAAGCAGATGACGGGCGTCAAGGTCTGGTCCGACCCGGCCTGGTCGCTGGCGGGAGCGCACGTCGTCTTCTTCAACTTCAACGTCCAGGGCGAGAACAACCCCTACATCGGCTCGGGCAAGCTCGACGGCAACGGCATCCCGCGCGACTTCTTCGCCGACGTCAACGTCCGCAAGGCCTTCGCCTACAGCCTGGACCAGGACGCGATCTACAACGACATCTACGAGGGCAACGCCGCCTGGTACACCATGGCGCTGCCGCCCACCTGGCCCGGGTACGACCCGGACATCCCGATCCGCAAGCTGGACCTCGACAAGGCCGAGGAGTACTTCAAGAAGGCCTGGGGCGGCAAGGTCTGGGAGAAGGGCTTCCGCCTCACGATCACCCACAACGCCGGGAACACCGTGCGCCAGGCGGTGGCCGAGATGTTGAAGGCCAACATCGAGAGCCTCAACCCCAAGTTCAAGATCGACGTGGTGCCGCTGCAGTGGTCCGACTACCTCAAGGCCGCGCGCGCCAAGTCGCTGCCCATCTGGCCGCTGGGCTGGGGCGCCGACTACGCCGACCCCGACAACTTCATCCATCCCTTCTACCACTCCGAGGGTTCGCTGGCGAAGCGGCAGAACTTCAAGGACCCCGAGTTCGACAAGCTCATCGAGTACGCGCGCACCCTGGTGCGGCCGGACCAGCAGGAGGAGCGCTTCGCCATCTACCGCAAGATCGGGCGCATGGCCTACGACGTGCTGCCCAACGTGCCCTATCCGCGGCAGTCGCCGTTCATCGTGACCCGCGACAACCTGCAGGGGGTCTACTACAACTCGATGATCAGCGGCGCCTTCTACTGGAAGGACCTCAGCAAGAAGTAGCCCCGAACGGATGCCGGGCCGCACGGCCCGGCATCCTCAAAAAAGAGACGCCATGTTCAACTACATCGCCCGTCGCCTGCTGCAGATTCCGGTCGTGCTCTTCGTGCTCTCGCTGATCATCATGGGGCTGATGCAGCTCCTCTCGCCGGAGCAGCGGGCGGCGGCTTTCGTAACCTCGGACAAACAGATCGAAAACCTGGACCTCATCATCGAAAAGTACCACCTGCGGGAGGGGTTCGTCGTCCAGTACAAGCTCTGGGCGGGGGAGGTGCTGCGGGGCAACCTGGGCTTCTCGCGCATCTCCAAGGAGCCGGTGCTGACCACCATCCGCAAGCGCTTTCCCGCCTCGATGGAGCTGGCGCTGGCCGCCTTCGTGCCCATCGTGCTCGTGGGCGTCTGGCTGGGCACCCAGGCAGCCACCCACCGCGACAGCCTGCTCGACCAGGCGCTCAGGGTGGTGGCCATCGTGGGCTGGTCGCTGCCCACCTTCGTGGTGGCCATCTGGCTGGTGGCCTGGATCTACGGGGGGCTGGGCTGGTTCGGTATCGGCCGCCTGCCCAGCTCGCTGCTGATCGAGCTGGCGGCGGGCGACTTTCGCCGCTACACCGGCCTCTTCACCGTCGACGGCCTGCTCAACGGCCGCCCGGACATCACCCTCGAAGCCCTGAAGCGGCTCGTCCTGCCCGCGACGGCGCTGGTCATCGTGGTCAGCGCCGGCATCATGCGGGTGATGCGCTCCTCGATGCTCGACGAGCTGGGCAAGGACTACGTGCGCACCGCGCGCGCCAAGGGGCTGGCGGAGAAGGCCGTGGTCTACAAACACGCGCGCCGTAACGCGCTGATTCCGGTGATCACCATGGCCGGCCCCATGCTGGGGCGGATGATCGGCGGCATCGTGGTGATCGAGCTGATCTTCAACTTCCCCGGTCTGGGCGAGTGGGCGGCCAAGGCGGCGCTGCAGCTCGACGTGACCACGCTGCTGGCCTTCGTGATGCTGATCGGCCTCATCATGGCCACGGCCAACCTGCTCGTGGACGTGGCCTACGTGATCGTCGATCCGAGGATCCGCTATGAGTAGCCCGGTCCCGCACCCACCCAAGCGGGAGCGCTGGTTCGAGGGCAAGCGCTTCCGCCGTTTCCGCCGCAACCCTCTGGCGCTGGCCGGCCTGGTGATCCTGCTCTTCTTCGCGGGCACGGCCATCCTGGCGCCGCTGCTTACCGCGGACCGGCTGCCCCGGGGGTGCATGCGCGAGCTGGGGCTGGGGCGCAGCGAGGCGCGGACGGTGCTGCGCAACCCCGCGCATCCCACCTTCTGGCGGGCCACCTTCGCCCCGCCGGAGAGCTGCTACAAGATCCCCCGCGTCAGCTACTCGCCGGTGCCCAAGCCGCCCAGCGCCAAGTACCCGCTCGGCATCGCCAGCGGCGGCTACGACATCTACTACGGCATCGTCTGGGGGGCACGCACCTCGTTCTACATCGGCGTGCTGGTCGTCGGCATCGTGCTCGTCATCGCCACCGTCGTCGGCGGGCTGGCGGGGCTGTTCGGGGGCTGGCTCGACAACCTGCTCATGCGGCTCGTCGACGTCGTCTACTCGATCCCCGGGCTGGTGCTGGCCATGGTCTTCGCCTCGATCTTCGGGCGCGGGCTGATCAAGACGATGATCGCCATCGCCCTGGTGGCCTGGCCGATCTACGCGCGCATGCTGCGCGGGAACATCCTCCAGGTCAAGGCCCAGGACTACATCTCCGCCGCCCACGCGGTGGGCGCGGGGTCCGGCCGCCTCTTCTTCAAGCACATCCTGCCCAACGCCATCGGGCCGATGATCATCCTGGCCAGCCTCGACATCGGCGCGATCGTGATCACCGCCTCCACGCTCGCCTTCCTGGGGCTGGGGGCCGACGTGGGCTACGCCGACTGGGGGCAGATGATCAGCTTCGCGCGCAGCTGGATCTCCAACCCCGGGGGCGAGCCGCTGAAGTACTGGTTCGTCTGGTTCTGGCCGAGCATGGCCATCGCGCTCTTCGTGCTGGGTTGGAACCTGCTCGGCGACGCGGTGCGCGACGCGCTGGATCCGCGCAGCTAGCCGGAAACGAAGCCGGCGGGGCGGAAGGTTCCGGCCCGCCGGGACCCGGGCGCTTCAGTCGGCCGCGGAGGCGCGACGGCCTGCGGCGGCCTCGGTGAGCAGCCCGAACAGCCCCCAGTGGTCGGGAAGCAGTTCGGGGTGCCACTGGATGAGCAGGAAGAAGGGGTGGTCGGGCAGGTCGGCGGCCTCGACGACGCCGTCGGCCGCGCGCGCCAGGACCCGGAAGGGTCCCGGGTCGCGGATGGCCTGGTGGTGGTAGCTGTTGGTGCGGAAGCGGCGGCCGAAGAGCGGGGCGAGCCAGCGGTCCTCCTCCAGTTCGACGGTGTGCCAGAGCGCCGGGGCGGGGGCCGTCTGGTCGTGGCCGATGCGGGTGAAGCCGGCGCTTTCCAGGTCCTGGTAGAGGCGGCCGCCGAGGGCGACCGCCCCCACCTGGGCCCCGCGGCAGACGCCCAGGGTGGGCAGGTCGTGCTCGGCGGCCCAGCGGGCGGCAAAGATCTCGAGCTCGTCGCGCGCGGGATCCACCGGGCCCAGCCTGGGGTGGGGGTCCTCGCCGAAGTGGCGCGGGTCGAGGTCGGCCCCGCCGGGCAGCAGCAGGCCGTCGAGGCGGGCGAGGACCGCCTCGAGCCGGGGCCCGGGCTGCGGCGGCAGCACCACCACGCTGGCGCCCTGGGCTTCGAGGGCGGCCCGGTAGGGCTCGCGGACGCCCCACAACGGCGTCACGTTCACCCGGCCGGTGCGGCCGGTCTGGCTGGTTACCCCGATGAGCGGCATGGGAACAGGATACAACGGCGGGGTATCGTAGGGCATGCCCTACGAGCCGCCCGAAGACTTCCTGCACGCCCTTCGCGGGTTGCTGGAGCGGGTACCCACCCCCTTCTACGCCTACGACCTGCGCCGCATCGAGGAGCGGACCCGCCGCTACCTGGAGGCCTTTCCCGCGGCCCGCGTCTTCTTTGCCCTCAAGGCCAACCCGCGGCTGCGTCTGCTCGCGCGCCTGCGCGCCGCGGGGCTGGGCGCGGAGGCGGTGAGCCTGGGCGAGGTGCTGCGCGCCTACGTGGCCGGCTACATGCCGGACGAGGTGGTGCTGAACGGCCCGGTCAAGCCGCCGGCGGTGCTCGGGGAGCTGGCGCGCTCGGGGGTGCCCACGCTGGTCGCCGACTCCCGGGCCGACCTGGAGCGGATCGCGCGGCGGCTGCCGGAGGCGCGGGTGTTGCTGCGGCTCAACCCCGACCTGCCGGTGGACACCCACCCCCACCTGGCCACCGGCCGCGGCGACAGCCAGTTCGGGGTGCTTCCCGCCGACTGGCCCGACGTCTTCGCCCGCGGGCGCGAACTCGGCCTGGAGATGCGCGGTCTGCACGTGCACCTGGGTTCGAACCTGAACAACCCCGCGGACTTCGCCGCCCGGCTCGAAGTGCTCCGGCGGCTGCGCGAGCGCGTGGGGCCGCTCGAGGTGCTCGACCTGGGAGGCGGCTTCGGTCTCGATCTGGACCCGCGGGAGCTGGCGCCGAGAATGTTCGCGCTGGCGCGCAGCTACGGTGCGGAGTTGTGGATCGAGCCCGGCCGCGCTCTGGTCGCCGACGCCGGCGTGCTGGTCGCGCGCGTCTGGGCCGAAAAGCAGACCCGCCGACGCTACCTCCTCCTGGACGCCGGGATGACCGCCTTCCTGCGGCCGCTGCTCTACGGCGCCCGCCACCCGGTGCGGGCGCTCTACGACGCGGAGGAGCGGGGCGTTTTCGACCTGGCCGGCCCGGCCTGCGAGTCGGGGGACGTGCTGGCGCGCGCGGTGGAGCTGCCGGTGCCCCGCGAGGGCGACGCCGTGGCCTTCCTGCAGGCGGGCGCCTACGGCGGGGCCATGGCCATGAACTACCTCGACCACCCGCGCCCGGGCGAGTACGCCTGGGACGGGCGGCGCTGGGAGGTGTGGCGCCGGCCCGAGGCCCTGCCGCGGCTCTGGGACGACGAGCCCGACCGTCCCGAGCCGATCTAGCCGTAAAGTTCAAACACGTGGTTCACGCCGCCCCGCCGTCACCGCCTCTCTCGTCACCCCGGCGAACGCCGGGGCCCGGGCCTTGTCCAAAGGCGGGGCCGGGGCGCCGCGACTGCTGCGGAAAGGCGAAAGCGCCCTCCCCTTTGGGGAGGGCCGGGGTGGGGGTTTTGAAAATGGGCTCGTGGGCTGTGGCCTGTAGCTCGTGGTTGGCCCCGTTGCGGGTAGCCCTGGCGTCGGCGTCGTTTGCGGCGTGGGCCCCGGGTCTCGGCCGGCAGGCCGGCCTCGATGCGGGGAAGCGGGGAAAAGCGGTGGGTAGCTTGTGGCCTGTGGCTTGTAGCTTGTGGTTTGTGGCTTGTGGCTTGTGGCCGGTACCCGCGGCCTGCGGAAACCCGCCTTGCGCCGTTCCCACCTCCCACACCCCACGACCTATCCGCCACCTACCACGCACCACGTACCACGTACTACGCACCGCTCCCAACCACCCCCCTCCGGCGGCTGCGCCGCCGCCTCCCCCAAGGGGGCGGCCGGGAGGAGTCCGCGGCTTGCGGTCTGTGGAACAGGGCACCGCGGCCGTCGGCTCTAGGATCCGCGTCTTGGGAGGTTGCATCTAGGGCTCGAGCACCAGGCGGTTCACCGGCTCGCCCGCCCCCATGGGCAGGTACTCGACGTTGGCCCACAGCGGCAGCAGGTCGGCGTAGTGGCGGCTGAGGACGTTGCCCGACTGGCCCATGGGGTGGATCCAGTAGCTACGGTCGGGCTCGCCCAGGGCCACGATCTGGCGGTAGCTGGGGCCGTGGTTCATCCGGAAGGTGGCGAAGTCGTAGGCCCCCATGTTGACGGTGAAGCGGTCGCCGCCGTGGGCGATCTGCCGGTCGAAGAAGCGGCGCAGCTGGGGCTGGTGGGTCATCACCCCGTGGTCGAAGACGGCGGGGTGCAGCTGGCCCCAGGGCACGATCCCGCCCAGCGCGTCCAGGCGCGCC
The DNA here is from genome assembly GCF_014201675.1 of Oceanithermus desulfurans. NCBI lineage: Bacteria > Thermotogati > Deinococcota > Deinococci > Thermales > Thermaceae > Oceanithermus > Oceanithermus desulfurans. Next base: position 141,310 of record NZ_JACHEZ010000007.1, read on the forward strand.
AGCGCCCGCTCGAGCGCTTCGGAGGCGAACTCGCGGCAGCTCACGCCCCGGTCCGCGCAGGCCCGGTCGCCCTCCAGAAGGGCGCGCCGCAGGTAGCGGGGTTCGTTCCAGTAGGGCTCCCCCACCTCGGCCTCGGGCAGCCGCGCCAGCTCGGCGTACCAGGCCTGGAAGACGGTGGCCTCGGTGCTGGAGGCGGTCTCGTTCCCGTCCCAAGCGAGCAGCTTCTTCCGCCACTCGGCGGCGAGCTCGCTGCGGGGCTGGAGGCGCTCGAGCACCGGCCGGAAGCTGCGGGCCATCAGGCTGACCTCGTCGCCCTGGATGCGCGCGAAGTCCTCGGGGCTCAGCCGCGGCTTGGCGCGGATGAGCTCCTCGATGCGCGTCGCCCGGAAGCCTGCGGCCCAGTCGTAGGTGAAGGCGTAGGGCCACCCCTCGGGGGTCGAGCGGTTGTTGGCGGTGACGATGTAGCCTTCGGGCGGGTTGTAGGCCCGGGGCAGGGCGCCCTCAGGCACGAAGCCCACCCAGTCCCATTCCCCGGTGCCGGGCACCGGGTACTTGCCCGAGTGGCCGGGTTTACGCACCGGGATCTTGCCGGGGGCGAGGTAGCCGATGTTGCCGTCCACGTCGGCGTAGACGAAGTTCTGGCTCGGCGCCTTCAGGCGCAGCAGCGCGGCGGTGAACGCCTCCCAGTCCTCCGCCTTGCCGATGCCGTAGAAGGCGGCCATCGTCTCGTCGCTGGGCTCGAGGCTGACCCAGGCCAGCGCCAGCGCCTGCCCCTCGGGAGCGTTCACCACGTCCGAGATCACCGGGCCGTAGACGGTCTCGCGCACCCCGAGCACCACCGGATCGGCGTCCTTGACCGCGATGGTCTCGCGCCGGATGCGGTAGGGGCGCACCTCCCCCCGGTAGCGGTAGCCGCCTTCGGCCTCGTCGAGCACGTAGAGGTCCTGCACGTCGGCGGCGTGGTTGGTGACCCCCCAGGCGATGCGGTCGTTCCTGCCGATGACGACGGTGGGCAGCCCCGGGAAGGTGGCCCCGGTGGCGCGGTAGGTGGGGGCGTCGAGCTCCATCAGCATCCAGATCGAGGGGGCCGAGAGGCCCAGGTGGGGGTCGTTGGCCAGCATCGGCTTGCCGGTGGTGCTGCGCTGGGGCCCCACCACCCAGTTGTTCGAGGCCTCGAGGCTGCTGGGGAGGGTGCGCGCCAGCCCCAGCAGCTCGTCCACCCAGGCCCCGCCCTGGGGCGCGGGGGCCGGGGCCTCCTCGGGCGCCGCGGGCGGGGGGCGCAGCCGCTCGGGCACGCGGCGCACGATCGTGGGCGCGTCCTCGGGGTAGCCGGGGATCAGCGCCTCGACGCGCGCCTTGCTGAGCCCCCGCGCCAGCAGCCGGTAGCGCAGCAGCTCCTCCTCGTAGTTGCCGCTGAGGTCGTAGCTCATCATCTTCTGCCACACCAGCACGTCGGCCGGCGTCCAGGGTTCGGGTGTGAAGCCGAGCAGCTTGAACTCGAGCGGCAGCGGCGGGTTGGTGGCCAGGTAGGCGTTGACCCCGTCCACGTAGGCGTCGACGATGGCCTTCAGGTCGTCCGGTAGGTTCTGGTAGGCCTCGGCGGCGGCGCGGTAGACCCCGAGGGTGCGCAGGAACTTGTCGGTGGGGAGCGCCGCCTCCCCCAGCACCTCGGCGAGGCGTCCGGCGCCGATGCGCCGCTGGAACTCCATCTGCCACAGCCGGTCCTGGGCGTGGGCCACCGCCTGACCGAAGAAGAGGTCGTGTTCGTTGGCGGCCTTGACGCGGACGACGCCGTTCTTGTCGCGCAGGATCTCCACCGGCGCCGAGAGGCCGGGGGTGACGAACCGGCCGCTGGTCTGGGGCAGGGTGGTGTTCTTCAGGTAGTAGTAGCCGCCGAGGAGCAGCAGCAGGGCCAGCACCACGAGCCCCGCGGCCAAGCGTCCCAGGATGGTCAGAATGCGCATGCAGCCTCCTTTGCTTGGCGTTATTGTACCGGGTCATAAAAAAGGCGGGCCGCGGCCCGCCTGCGGCGCCGCCGGTGGCTAGAGCTTTTCCCAGCGGCTGATGGCCAGCCCCTGGAGCACCACGTGGGTGCCGTCTTCGGCGATGAGGTCGAAGTAGGTGTCGAGCATGCCGTGGTCGTAGTCATCGTAGATGCGGATGCCGTAGATCAGGTAGCCCTTGTGGGCCTGGGGGTCGAAGAGGCGGTCGCCGGGCCTGAGGTCCAAGACGGCGTCGCCGAGGGGTTGGGGTCGGGTCGTGCTCACGTGTTCTCCTTTGCCGCAGCGGGGAAGGCCCCGAGCGCAAGCTGCAGTTTACCCGCAGGCAGCCGGCCCTGTATGTGACCGCGGCCACCGCCCCTGGCGCCCAGGGGCTCGAGCCGCTCCTTCCACAGCGCTCGCAGCTCGGCCTCGCGGCTTTGGTGGGCCACCAGCAGCAGCCGCGCGTGTTCGCCTCCGGGCTCGAGCGCGGCCAGCAGCGCCAGCGCCCCCGGCCACTCGGCCACCCGCCGCCCCGTCTCCGCGAGCGCCGCCAGCGGCACCTGCCGCGCCGCCGGGAAGCCCGAGCGGGCCAGCTCGCGGGCGTAGCCTTCGGCCAGCTCCGCCGCCAGCGCCTGCGCCTCGCCGCGGGCGGCGTAGAGCTCCTCCTCCAGCTTTTTCACCCGCTCGGGTACGTCGAAGACCCCGGACGAGAAGCGCGCGGCCAGCGTCTTCAGGGTGCGGTGCTTGGCGGCGTAGTCCTCGAGCGCCTCCCAGCCGCTGCGGGCGTAGACCCGGATCGTCTTCTTCTTGCCCTTCTCGAAGCCCAGCAGCTTGATCGGGCCCGCCTCGGCGGTGCTGCGCAGGTGGGTGCCGCCGCAGGGGGCCAGGTCCCAGTCCTCGATCTCGACCACCCGCACCGTCCCCCGCACTTTGGGCATGCGCCTGAGCGGCAAGAGCGGCACCTGCGCCTCGGGCACCTCGCGCGCGCTCACCGCCAGGTTGGCGTAGACGGCCCAGTTCGCCAGCGCCTCGGCCTGCTCGAGCACCTCGCCCGCCGCCTCGGGGCCGGGCCAGACGTCGAAGTCGATGTGGATCTCCGGCCCCGCCAGGCTCACCGCGATGGTGTTCCACTGCGCCGCGCGCAGGAAGGCCTGGCTGAGGACGTGCTGGCCGGTGTGGCGCTGCATGTGGCGGTAGCGGCGGCTCCAGTCGATCTCTCCTTCTACCCGGGCCCCCTCCTCGAGCGGGGCCTCCAGCGCGTGGACGATGCGCGTGCCGTGCTTCTCCGGTTCGAAGACGTCCAGCACCCGCACCCCGCCCAGGGTGCCGGTGTCGTGGGGCTGGCCGCCCGAGGTGGGGTAGAAGAGGGTGCGGTCCAGCTCGACCAAAAAGCGGCCCTCCTCTTCCCAGGCGCGCGTGACCGTGGCCTCGAAGCGGGTGGCGTAGGGGTCCTGCCAGAAGAGTCGTTCGCTCACATATATAAGTCTAGTGCTTGGGATGTGGACTCGGGTTCTGGAACCGCCGGCTCGCAGTTCTCATCAATCAGGCTAGGCATATGGTATAAATAAAGTTGAAATCCAGCCCTCGCGAGTACGCCGTCCACGCTATACAGGACGTGCCGAAAGCGGGGGACCTTTTATGATATGTTTTCAATATGAAGACAGCCGTGCTCATCGATGGCGATTTCTATCTTAGACGCCATAGAAAGTTGCGGAAAAAGTACCATACCCCGGAACTTGCTGCTAAGGACGTATTAACGCTAGCTCTAGCCCACATGGACGACAAAGCGTGCAAGCGCGAAAGCGAACTGTACCGAATTCTCGTGTATGACGCGCCACCGTTAGACAAGCGTGCCCATCAACCCATTAGTAAGAAGTCTTTGAATTTTCAGGATACCGACACCTTCAAGTTTCGCTCAGAATTTCATAGATACCTTAAGCACACGCGCAAAGTGGCCCTCCGTTTGGGTAGATTACGCGATGGAGCACGATGGATCATCAAACCCGATGTCGTAAAGCGGCTACTCAGCGACAAAATGTCCCTAGATGATTTGACCGACAACGATTTCTACTATGAGATTCAGCAAAAGGGCGTAGACATTCGCTTGGGATTAGATGTGGCCTCGCTGGCTTATAAGCAGCTCGTTACCCGGATCATCCTGGTGACCGGCGACAGCGACTTTGTGCCCGCGGCGAAATTGGCCCGCCGCGAGGGTATCGAAATCGTGCTGGATCCTATGTGGGCCGACGTACACGAATACCTATACGAGCACATTGACGGCCTCAGGTCGGTAATAGATGAGAGCGGGAAGTTTATTTGTGAGTCACCCAAGAAATCGACCCGCCAGCGAAAGAAGAAAAAGGCGGGTCCGTAACAGCACATTTGCTAACTTTGCTAACGATATTGCTCCAGCACCCGCTTGGCGATCACCAGCTTGAGGATCTCGCTGGTGCCCTCGCCGATGCGCATCAGCCGCACGTCGCGCCAGTAGCGCTCCACCGGGTAGTCCTTGATGTAGCCGTAGCCGCCCAGGATCTGGATGGCCGCGTCGGCGGCGCGGGTGGCCACCTCGCTGGCGAAGAGCTTGGCCTGGGCCGCGGCCAGGGTGTAGTCGCGCCCGGCGTCCTTCAGCTCGGCCGCCTTCAGGTACAGCATCCGGGCGGCCTCGAGGTCGGTGCTCATCTGGGCGAGCTGGAAGCCCACGCCCTCGAAGCGGCCGATGGGACGGCCGAATTGGCGGCGCTCGCCGGCGTAGCGGGCGGCGAACTCGAGCGCCGCGCGGCCGAGGCCCACGCTCAGCGCCGCGATGCCCACGCGGCCGCCGTCGAGCACCCGCAGCACGGTGTAGAACCCCCGGCCCCGCTGGCCCACCAGGGCGTCCGCGGGCAGGCGCAGGTCCTCGAAGATCAGCTGTGCGGTGTCCGAGCTGCGCAGCCCCAGCTTGTCCTCCTTGCGGCCGATCGTGAGCCCCGGCGTGCCCGCGGGGAAGACGAAGGTGCTGATGCCGCGGTGGGGCTTGCCCTCGGGCGCGGGGTCGGTGCGGGCGTTGATCACGTAGACCCCGGCCACCGAACCCTGGGTGATGAACTGCTTGGTCCCGTTCAGCACCCAGCCGCCCTCCGCCTCCTCGGCGCGGGTCTTGAGCGCCGCGGCGTCGGAGCCGGCGCCGGGTTCGGTCAGCCCCCAGGCGCCCAGCCACTCGCCGCTCGCCATCTTCGGCAGGTACCGCTGCTTCTGCTCCTCGCTGGCGTCGAGGAGCAGGTGGCCGGTGGCCAGCGAGTTGTGGCTGGCCACCGTAAGTCCCAGGCTGCCGTCGGCCCAGCCGATCTCCTCGAGGATGCGGGCGGCGGTGCGGGTGGGCAGGCCCAGCCCGCCGTAGGCCTCGGGCACCTGCAGGCCGAAGACGCCCAGCTCGCCCAGCTCGCGGACGAGGTCGTGGGGAAAGGCGCCCGCGGCGTCGCGCTCGGTGGCGGTGGGCACCACGCGGTCGGTCAGGAAGCTTCCCAGCGCGCCCAGCAGCGCGCGTTCGTCGGGGGTTGGTTCGAACCACAACTCGGACACGGCGACCTCCGTACCGCCAATATATCACTTCAGAGACTGCCGCATAAAAAGCGTTATATAGAAAGGCTTGCCTGCCGGGGGCGATGTGCTATAGTGGCCCCATCGTGAGCGCGAAAAGCCTTGCCTTAGGTCCCTGCCGCCAGCGTGCGGGTCGCGCCCCATGGAGGAAGAACTGAATGAAGTACGAAGCAGGCAGCATCGTGGAAGGCCGCGTTACGCGGGTCATGGACTTCGGCGCCTTTGTGGAGCTTCCCGGAGGCGAATCGGGACTCGTGCACATCTCCGAGATCGCGCACGAGTTCGTCAAGAACGTGCGCGATTTCCTGAACGAGGGCGACATCGTCGAGGTCTTCGTCCTCGGACGCGACGACAAGGGGCGGCTCGACCTCTCCATCAAGGAGCTCATGGAGAAGCCCGTCGATCCCCCCAAGCCCCGGAGGCTGCCGCGGCAGGCCCCCGAGTTCGAGCACAAGCTCAAGAGTTTCATGCGCGGCTCCGACTCCGGGGGGGACGCCGGAGGCGGCAAGAAGCGAGGCCGCGGCCGCAAGAAGCGCTAACCGCACCCGCCGCTCCACGCCCCGCCGCAAGGCGGGGCGTTTGCCGGGGGCGCGGGCGCTAGAATGGGGGTGTTGCAACGTCGTGCAATACGGAGGTGACCGGTGAAGAAGCTCTTTGCGTTAGGTCTGCTCCTGGGGGCGGCGCTGGCGGCCGCGCCGCTGCGGCTCGCCACCACGACCAGCGTCAACGACTCGGGCCTGCTCGAGGCCATCCTCCCCGGCTTCACCCGCGAGACCGGGATTGCGGTGCAGGTGATCGCGGTGGGCACCGGCCAGGCGCTGGCCATCGCCGGCCGCGGCGACGCCGACGCCGTGCTGGTGCACGCCCCCGACCTGGAGGCCCGGTTCCTGCGCGAGGGCAAGGGCGTGGCCCACGCCTGCATCGCCTACAACAACTTCGTGATCGCGGGGCCGGCCGCCGACCCCGCGCGCGTCGGCGCGGCCGCGGACGCCCTGGACGCGATGCGGCGCATCTACGCGGCGGGGGCGACCTTCGTAAGCCGTGGCGACAACTCGGGTACCTACCACCGCGAACGGGCGCTTTGGCGGGCGGCGGGGCTGGACCCCACCGGCCGCCCCTGGTACCTGGAGTCGGGCAGCGGCATGGGGGCGACGCTCACCCTGGCCGCCGAAAAGCGCGCCTACACGCTCACCGACCTGGGCACCTTCCTCTTCATGCAGGACAAGGTGGACCTCGCCGCTCTGTTCGACCGCCCCGACCCGCGGATGCTCAACCAGTACGGCTACATGGTGGTGAACCCCGAGCGTTTTCCCGGGGCGAACCGCGAGGCGGCCTACCGGTTGCGGGCCTACCTGCTGCGGGAGGACGTGCAGCGGGCCATCGGCGCGTACCTCAAAGATCGCTTCGGACGCAGCCTCTTCACCCCCCTCTACGGCCGCTGCAAGGTGGAGGTGAGCCCTTAGGTGACCCTCGCCTGGGCCGAGGTCGGGGAGATCGCCGCCCGCAGCCTGGGGGTGGCGGGCGCCGCCACGCTGCTCGCCGCACTCTTCGGCCTTCCCCTGGGGGTGTGGCTGGGGTCGCGGCCGCGGCGCGGGCGCATGGGGGCCCAGGTCGTCCTCTACGCGGGGATGGGGCTGCCGCCGGTGGTGGTGGGGCTGCTCTTCTACTTCCTGCTCTCCCGCAGCGGCCCCCTGGGCGGGCTGGGGCTGCTCTTCACCCCGCTGGCCATGGTGCTGGCCGAGGCGGTGCTGGCCTTCCCCATGATCGCCGGCTTCACCCTGGCGGCGGTGCGGGTGCGCGCCGAGGGGGTGCGGCGGCTGGTGCGGGGCCTCGGCGGCAGCGAGCGGCAGGTGCTCGCCACTCTGCTCTGGGAGAGCCGCCGGCCCATCGTGGCCGCGCTCGCCGCCGGCTTCGGCGCGGCGATCAGCGAGGTGGGGGCGGCCACGATCGTCGGCGGGGACATCCGCTTTCACACCCGGGTGCTCACCACCGCGGTCGTGCTGGAGACGCGCAAGGGCGAACTGGAGAGTGCGCTGGCGCTGGGGGCGGTGCTGCTGGGGGTGACCCTGATCGTTACCGCGATCTTGGTCGTCTGGGGGGAGCGGCGGTGATCCGCAGCGAGGGGTTGCTGCGGCGCTATCCGGGCTTCGAGCTGGTAGTGGATGCGCTCGAGGTGCCCCCGGGGCGGTTCGTGACCGTGATCGGGCCCAGCGGCGCGGGGAAGAGTACGCTGCTGCGGCTGCTCGCGGGGCTCGAGCGCCCCGACCGCGGCCGCGTGGAGCTCGGGGGGCGGGCGGTCTTCCTCGATCAGGACCGGACGGTGCTCGAGCGCAGCGTCCTCGCCAACGCCACCTTCGGGCTCGAGCTCATGGGCGTGCGCCGGAACGAGGCGGCGCGGCGGGTGCGCCCCTGGCTCGAACGGGTGGGCCTGGCGGAAAAGCTGACCCAGCCGGCCGTCTCGCTGTCGGGAGGCGAGCGCGCCCGCCTGGCGCTCGTGCGGGCGCTCGCCACCGAGCCCGACGTCCTCTTTCTGGACGAGCCCACCCAGGCCCTCGATCCCGGCAACGTCGACCGCGTCGAGGGGCTGCTGCGCGAGGCCCACGGGCAGGGCCGCACGATCGTCCTGGTGACCCATAACCTCTACCAGGCGCGGCGGCTGGGGCAGGAGACCTGGTTCCTGCTGGGGGGGCGGCTGGTGGAGCGGGCCCCCAGCGAGCGGCTCTTCGACCGCCCCCGGGAGGCGCTGACCCGCGCCTACGTGGCCGGCGAGATGGTTTACTGAGGTGACCATGCGACCGCGCGCCAAGTTCTGGCTGGAAACCGAGACGGGCGAGTACCTGATGGGTCCGCGCACCCTGCGGCTTCTGGAGGCGGTGCACAAAAGCGGCAGCCTCAAGGCCGGAGCTCGGGCCGCCGGTTTCAGTTACCGGGCCGCCTGGGCCAGGGTGCGAAGGGTCGAGGCGGCGCTGGGGTACAAGCTGATCGAATCGCACTCCGGCGGCGAGGGGGGCGGCCAGAGCCGCCTCACCCCGAGGGCCCTGGACTTCGTGCGCCGCTACCGCGCCTTTCTGGAGCGCAGCGAGGCGCTCCTCGAGCAGGCCTTCCGCGCAAGTTTCGACTAACCGGCCGCGCCGGCGGGTGCGGTGCCGTTTCCCCTTCGCCGGGTCGCTCCGCGCCGGCTGCACCTTTTTCCGCTTTTCTGGTGGTTCTGTAACCATCCCGGCCGGTTCGCAGGCGGTGGAAGCCGCCACCGGCCCGTGGAGCCGCGCCCTGGAGGCCGCCGCTGCTGTTAAAGCGGTATAAAAACGCTTTTACTTATACTAAGAACGCTGCAGTATAGTTACCCCCAAATAGGGGTACTGGACAGCCAAAGGGATATGCTACGTTTTGATCTACGGGAACGCGAGGAACCCCGCCGCCGGAACATGGGCGCCAGCCGGGTGGGGCGAGCGAGTGGCGCAACCGATCCCAAACCACAAGCTTGACTTGGAGACGCGATATGAAATCAGCGTTGGTTGGTCTTGCCATGTTTGCTCACGGGAACGAGCGGACGGACACGCAAACAAAGCCTTGGGTTTGGAGATTTCTATGAAGCGATCGCGAAACGGATGGGGATCGTTCCTTGGCCTGCTGGGAGTGATCCTCCTCACCATCGGACTGGGTTCGGCCGCACGGGCGGTGAGCGTCGAACTCGACAGCATCGTCAGCGAGCCTGCGGGAGGCAACTGCAGCACGGGCACCTTCCGCATCAGCACCAACAGCTCGTACCAGGGAACGGCGCTCGACGTGCTGCTCGAGGTCACCGCGGCGGACAACGAGTATTCGGGTCCCTGCATCGCCGTCAACAACGGCGTTCTGGAAGTGAACCTCAAGGATGAGGACGCCACGGGTACCGACGCGTGGGTCGAGATGAGGCTGCAGCTCGTGCAGCAGGGGACCAGCACCCTCGTCGTCGTCGACCGCCTGCAGATTTCGTCGTTCGACCTCGATGCCAATCCCTCATACACCAACAGCGACGACGTCTACCTCTACAATCCCTCCGGCAGCGCCGTTTACGTCTCGGGCAGTTCCAACGTGACCTACCACAGCGTGAGCCTTGCCTCGGTTGGCACACCGGGCCTCGTCTACAACACACAGCTGGAGGGGTGGAATGGGGGCAATTGCAACGACTCCGCCACCAATCCCGACGCTACCTGCCGGGCGGGGGCCGTTTTTACCGGCACCTCCAGCATCGACCTGCGCGTGCAAAACGATGATGCCTATGGAGATCCGGGCGAAAACTCCTGGCGCCTTTTCTTCGTCTCGCTCAAAGTGAGCGACCTCGAGCCCATCTTCACCGACAACGACTACGGCGACGCCCCAAACAGCTACGGCCAGGCCGGCTTCGAGCGCACGGCTTACCGCTCGCTGGGCGGCGGGTTGATCCCCGACGAGGAAGCGGCCTACCAGGCGAGCGCGGGTGCCGACAGCGACGACACCAACGCCGGCGCTCTCGTTTTCGACGACGAGGAGGCCGTAACCCTGAACGGGGCCGACTTCCAGGGGCAGAGCCTCGAACTGGGCTCGAGCGCCACGCTGGACGTGGCCACCTACAACGAGCCTGGAAACCCGTCCTACCTGAGCATCTGGGTCGACTGGAACCGCGACGGCGATTTCGACGACGCGGGTGAGCGGGTGCTGGCCAACCAGTCCGTTACCTCGTCGGGCCAGGGTACCGTTCCCGTAACCCTGACCGTGCCCGCGAACGCCACGCCGGGTACCACGTACCTGCGGGTGGTGTACAGCGAAAACCAGGTCAGCAGCCCCGACGCCGCGGGCGGGGGCACCGGCGAGGTGGAGGACTACGCCTTCACCCTCTTTGCGCTCCCCACCGCCAGCGACGACACCGCCACCACCTACGAGAACACGCCTGTCCTGATCGACGTCCTGGCCAACGACGACTTCGGCGGCGACGGCCCCGGCACCGGCGCCATCAGCGTCGTCAGCGGTCCCAGCCACGGCACCGCCACCGTCGACGACAACGGCACCCCGGGCGACCCCACCGACGACACCATCGTCTACACCCCCGACGCCAACTACAGCGGTCCCGACAGCTTCACCTACCGGATCTGCGACGCCGACGGCGACTGCGATACGGCCACGGTTACCGTCACGATCAACAGCGTTCCGGACAGCCTAGGTCCGCCTCCTCCCCTCGATCTGGACACGGACGACGACACCATCCCGGACGCCAACGAGATGTTCTGCGGTGCGCAGAGCGACGGGAACTCCGTTGCCGGTCTGCAGGGACAGTACCCCGGACGCATTTTCTGGTTTAACTGGGGCGCCGTGTTTGACGACGGTCCGCAGGCGGGCGATTCGCAGACCTTCATCCTGTCCGACGGGACCCAGATCACCGTTACCGTGGTGTCCGCCACCGCGGGTGATGGAAGCCTGTCCGACTTCGTCCCCACCGACATGAACACCTGGCCGGGTGCTTTGCTGCAGGACTATTACGACACGCCCGACGACCGCGAGGTTCTTTACAACGCACAGATAAGCAACGTTGACCTCGACATCACCCTCTCCTTCAGCGCCGTATCCCCCGACGGCACGCCCTTCGTTCCGGACATCATCGTTTCCGATGGAGAGAGCACCGACGAGCCCGCGGAGTGGATGAGCTTCTACACATCCGGCTACGCCTTCGAGAAGCTGGAAGAAATTCCGGCGACGAACACGGCAACCAAGGTCGTGGAAGGTACTGCACTCCTGCGCGCGGTCAACGATCCGGTGGTCGATGCCAGCTTCGAGCAGGGGCGTTTCTACCTCTACCGCACCGTGGACAGCGACCTGATCCGCGTCGTCATCGTCAACGGAGCCCTGCCCAATTCCAGCACCAAGCAGGGCTTTGCCATGGGGGTATGGCTCACCTGTACCCCTCGCGATACGGACCAGGACGGCATCCCTGATCACAAAGATATCGACGCCGACAACGACGGCATCTTTGACATCGTCGAAGTGGGGCACGCTGACGCGGATACCGACCACGACGGACGCACCAACGGCCCGGTCGGCAACAACGGCCTCGACGACAACTACGAGACCGACGACACCGCAAGCGCCCAAGCAAACTACACGGTTCCCGATACCGACGGCGACGGACTGCCCGATTACCTCGACATCGATGCCGACAACGACGGAATCAACGACAACATCGAGGGCCAGACCACGGCGGGTTATGTCGCGCCCGCCGGCAGCGACGCCAACGGCAACGGGATGGACGATGCCTACGACAACAGCGGTGGCTACTGGGTCAACCCCACGGACACCGACGGCGACGGCGCACCCGACTACCTTGACCTCGATGCCGACAACGACGGGGATCCGGACAGCCTGGAGGGTTGGGACACCGACAACGACGGCACCGCCGACGTCACCCCGGCAGGCACGGATACGGACAACGACGGTTTGGACGATGCCTACGACACCGTCGTCCGCGACGCCGCGAACACCTACATCCAGGCGGCCAACGGCCAGACGCCAGCAAGCTTCCCCGACCTGGACAATCCGGGGAACGACCGTGATTGGCGTGAGCCCGTCAACGACGCCCCCACCGCCACCGACGACACCTTCACCACCCCGGAGGACACCACCCTTTCCGGCGTCAACGTGATCACCGGCGACAACGGCGG